>NZUQ01000128.1 GCA_002697225.1 Candidatus Poribacteria bacterium | reverse complement strand
CCGACATAAAGCGCTCCTTCTTCTACCTTAGATTGAAGTCTGTTAACAAAACTGCATTAAGAAAACGACAAACACAAACTAGACTCAAGTCAACAACGATTCAATCATATCATATACGAAAGTAGTGGCCTACTTTCATAATCATAATACCAGACAATGTTATTGTATGATGCAAGGGATTCGGACTTACTCTGTACCTTTGTTTCTCATGTTGGGCTTTTTACTTCCAATTTAATATTTTATTTTGCTGATTACGTGTCAAATCTAATTTCGTTGTATAATGAAGATTAATGAAAGTTGAAGGGTTAAGAAGTCCTCAGAAGAAAGTTGGTGGTCTGTATCATTTCAGTCGTATGATTGACAAAATACGACTTTTTTGTGAGGGAAAACTTCCTGAAGACCTAAACGTGAATTGCGCTTGATAATGACTGGGATGAATAAAATCCGATGAGGTTCAAAGATTTTCGTTGTTTACAAAACGATATTGTTCTGAAAAATTGAAAATTTGCTTTGCCTTTCATCCCCAACGCTGTTCCGGTGGATTAAATAGAAACCCATGAAATAGATGGCGTCGTCCTGTAGGTAAATCATTGTAGAATTTCTGATTATATCCCCAATGTTCTTGTGAGGCAATCATCCAAGGATGTTCGTAGGCGTAGTATAGCATAATGCGTTTGCCGTCATCTTTGGTCCAAGGGCCACTGGAGTGCCAGAGTGCATTGTGAAATAAGATAGCAGTACCAGCGGGAGCACAAATTTGCATGGCTCCTGGGAATAAATCCAGTTTTTGTAAATCTTCAGAATCTGGATTGTATTCTGCTTTGTGACTGCCTGGGACGACGCATAGATTTCCTTGCCCTGTTTCTGTCATGTCAGTTAAGTAATATCCAATTTTCAGTTGCAAAAAAGGAATTGGTGTTCCTAGCCTACGATAACCTTCATCATGCCCGTCGATGTGCCACCCCATACTACGCCCTTTAGGTCCATATTCAACAATTGCGTCGGATGCATGGTGATGTGGCTTTTCATTAAGAAACCCGATTATATATGGCCATATCTCTGGCANATCAATCATGTCNAGAAANAGTGGATCATCNTCTAAAATATANAANATTCTCGTGTTATCACCATCGATNNTNGTCATGCCNGTCTTNGTAGTTCCNTTTTTCTCNGCNTNACGTCGNTGATNNATGACCTNATNAAGTTTATNAAGTAATATCTCAACATGACTTTCTTTAAGTGAATTTTCTAAAACTAAGTAGCCATTGTTATCGAAAAAAAAGCGCTCAGAAGTTGTTGGATTAGTTTTATTTGGCATCTTTTTCTCCTAACCNGAGGTTGGTTGGACTTGGATTCCCTTGGCGGATTTCATACTTTCGATTCTAAAGTTGCAGAAGTAATTATATTTTAACTATATAATAGTTGATTTGGATAGGATGCATTGTCTATTCTATGTCTTTGTACATTGCAGAGTCAATTAATAATCATGTCAAATCTTCAAGTTGTAGAACACAGTTGTTGCGTGTGATGCTTTGATTTTTGTCATAGTTGATTTGTTATCATCGTAGTGTCGTCGCATTTGTTGACAAGATTTTTCTAGTTATTTTCTAGAATTTTTTGCTGTTCATAATTTTGAATATCGATTTATATTGTTAAATAATGTCATTGAGTCGTTTGGATCTTTGTGTAGAATGAGCATTGTCCTTCAACTTGGAACAGGTAAGCAACAGATTAACAAGGGGAACCCTCACAGAACATAGGATTGGATTACTGCTGATCAGGAGCTTCGCACTTTCGTCTGGAAACTGAAGTAATAGTAGTCTACTGATCTAGTTGCATGACAATCGAATTTGTTAAGGAAGAATGGAGCGATCTAAATGAAGATTACAAGAGTTGAGTTGTTAACTAACAAAGAACCTATTCATTTAGCGGAACCATGGCGTCCAGCTTGGAGAGAGCCTGACGGTGAGTATGCAACTAACTTTAGCCTTTCTCTATATAAGGTTTATACTGATCAAGGAATTATCGGCTATGGGCCAAATTTGGGTGGTGACCCTGAGTTACTNCGTGGGCTGAATCCATTTCATGTGGGGCAGTTTTGGTGTAATCATATGGGTGGCAGGCGAGCGGGGAATTCGGGGAAAAGAGCTGCGGGGCTTGAAATAGCACTCTGGGATATCATTGGGAAAGCTGCTCAACNGCCGGTTTGTCAATTGCTTGGNGCTAGTCGTCAGAAGATTCCCGTTTATGCAGCAACCAGCCGATTGCTTGAAATTAGCCAACATATTGAGCAGGTNAAATCACTGATCGATCTTGGTTTTAAGGCCATCAAATTAAGATTACATCGGCCTGACCCTTGGTCTGATGTAGAAGTTGTAGAAGCTGTCAGGAGTGAGGTTGGGGATACTATTGAACTTTTGGTTGATGCGAATCAAAATAATTTTTCGGAGATCTACAAGTTCTGGTCGAGGCGAACCGCACAACAAGTGGCTAGAGAATTAGACTTATTAAATGTTTATTTTCTGGAGGAACCTTTATCTAGAAACGATGTGGAAGGGCTGGCCGAGATTGCGGCGTCAGTTGATATGTTCATTGCAGGTGGAGAACATACGCCGACTGTTGACGATTTCAAGTCACACCTCTTGACGAACTCTTATGACATTCTGCAGCCTGACATCACATTGGCCGGTAATTTTGGGATTATTGGGTTGAGAAAAGTCTCGAATGTGGCCGATTTCTTTGGGAAACTGGTGATTCCACACGTTACTGGAAATGGGAACTTTTTTATTATGCTAGCTGCTACATTGCAAGCTATGGCGACAGTTGATAATTGTCCTATGGTTGAATTTCCTTATGATCCTCCTATTTTGATACCCGAAACGATGCAGACCTTACTAGCTAAACCAATCTGGATCGACACAGACGGGGCTATCGAAGTTCCAAACCAACCAGGTATTGGTATCGAGATTGATGAAGGGCAACTCGCCTTAGAAGTTAGCTTGGCTTGGGAAATTTAACCAAAGACAGCTAGACTAATAGGCCTTCGTCTGCGCGCAAACGCCGTTATCAAGTTGAGGGTGACCACTGAGGATAGATTATGTATGAACTAAAACTAGTGCTACTGTAGGCAACTCCGATAGGTAAATTGGAAACATACAATTACTAATCTTAGCTGGGTTTGACTTTGTTCTTTTGATATTATTGCAGGAGCTTGGGTGAGGTTAACAGGCCATACTTAACTGGTTAAGATCAGCTATTAGAATTTTTGTTCAATAAATTCGTCTATGATTTCATCTGGTAATGGTTGGCTTACAGCAGTGGCATTCATCTCCAACTGTTCGATGTTCAAACTACCAATTGGATTGCCGTGAATGCGTTCCTCACGCAAGCAGAATTGTAGCGCTACAGCCAGTAGATTTACTCCCTTATCGAGACACCACTGACGCATCTGTGTTGCTCTTTTGATGTTTGAATTTTCCTGATCTCGTTCGGATAAATCAATACCTGTTAGTAAACCGCGAGCGATAGACCATCCATTCAAAATCCCAATATCCTGAGCTGCTGCTGCTGGCAGCACGCTCTCCGCAGCTGATTGGCCGAACAGATTGTAATCGTTGAAGGTCAGCAGGTTATCCACATCCCCTGTTTCGATAGCCTGAAGATGGAAATCGTGTGGGTTCATTGCAAAACCAACATTTCGTGCTAATCCCNGGTTCTTCAATTCTAATAATCCTGCAAAGGTACCGTTTTTGGTTAAGGTCGGATCTATCTCGCGNGGNTCGTGAATAAATACGACATCAAAGTAATCTGTGCCAACTAATTCTAATTGCTTTTCGATATTAGCAATGGCGTAATCAGCAGAGTGGTCGATTTCATCAACAGTTGTATAATCTATANCGCTCCATTCATAATTGCGTTCGCAACAGACCCTAACGCTGATGATGATTTCTTCTCTTCTAATAGTACCATTTTTAATGGCGACACCTAGTTTTCGTTGCGAGTCTCCGTAACAGAGTGCCGCATCAAAATGGTTAATGCCTATATCCACAGCTCGTCGAATTAGTTGACAGGCCTCTTCATCTGATACAGGACCGAAGTTGTTGCCAAAACCCTGTGTTCCATAAGGTACTACGGGGATTTCAAGTTCACTTTTTCCCCATCTGCGACGGGGTACATTAAACTCACTTTGAGTATTCACCATAAATTTCCTTTAATCTCATATAGTTAGGGGATTTTTGCCCAATCACAATTGCTGGGATTTTCTAGGTTTCGTCTTTTCTTCTAGTACTGTTTGATATTGGTTAGGGAGAATGACTGTTAGTACACCTATGTATGAAAATTCTACCATTTATATAATGAGCTTATTATACTTTAACTTTGTAGGAATTGACCAGTAATGTCTGGTATTCTGTGTTTAAGAATGACTCAGACCATAAAACAATTAATCAGAACAGTAATTTGAGGCTTCCCAAATAGGTGTTTACCTAACGAATACTGGGAAGTTTGATTTGCTCAACACCGCCAATTTTTGCTTCATGATATGGACTAGAATAGTGACTAATAGTGACTAGGAGTTAAGGAGATGTTCCGTAAATTGATTGTCTTGATCTGTTTTACTTGGTTGGTAAGCCAATATTCAAATACATTTGTTTGGTCTGATGAAACTGTCCAAGAGGAGAAAACTGAGTTAGTTAAACCAGCTGAAGAGAAGAAAAGTGAGTTCAAAGAATTTGATCAGGTTGTCAAAGGCAGTCAGAACTACAAAGGTCTTTTCAGCCTTTATCTTCAGAAAACTAGTTTGTATTGTGAAATTTTGCCTTCTCAGTTGAATTGGCCTTTTTTCTGTATGATGAGTATTTCACGCGGGATTGGTATGCCAAGAATGCCTGCTGGAACGACNTTAGATGAATGGTTGTTGGTTTGGAAACGGGTGGGGAATTATCTTCATCTGGTTCGTCAGAATGTTCGTTTTCAGGCGAAGAGGGGTACCCCAATAGCTCGGGCAGTTGATCTTGCTTATAATGATTCTGTCCTCTTTTCTCTCGAGATCGAAAGTATTCATCCGGTACGTAACAGCCTGTTAGTAGATATTTCCCCCGTCTTTATCTCGGATCTTCCGCACTTAGAANCTAAGGTAGGGGCTGCTGTTGGATCTTCCGCTAAATTCGAGAAAAAACTCAGCAGTTGGGGCGAGATTAAAGCTTTTCCTGGGAATGTAGAGCTAAAAGTGTCAATCGTTTATGATGCTGGTNNTGGTAGTATGGATACTGTACCTGATAGTCGTGGNGTGCAATTNGAAGTTCATTACAGTTTGGTNGGTTTGCCNGATACAAAGTATCGTNCACGCTTGGCCGATGATCGGCTAGGGCATTTTCTAACGGTAATAAAGGACTATTCCTCTCAAATTGATGAAGAACCTTTCGTCCGCTATGTCAATCGATGGCATTTGCAAAAGGCNGACATGAATGCTAAGGTTTCACCACCTGAAGAACCTATCATTTTCTATATTGAAAAAACAGTGCCTTATCGTTTTCGCTCCTATATTCGTCAAGGTGTTTTAGAATGGAACAAGGCATTTGAGAAAATTGGTTTTGTTGATGCTCTAGAAGTCAGAGTTCAAAAAGATAACGAGAGCTGGGATCCCGAAGATGCGAGGTACAATACCATCCGTTGGATTGCTGGAGCTTCTTTTGCCATTGGTCCTTCCCGAGTTAATCCCTTATCCGGACAGATTTTAGATGCAGACATTTTAATCAATGAGGGGTTTGTCCGTTCCTGGCAACGGAAATATACGACTTTCTTTGATCAAGTTCAGCAGGAACGTGATCATTGGATAGAGTCTTCACCGTTCAAGTGTAATATGGCATCCGGTTTGAGTCACCAGATGAACTTTATGGCTACTGCTATGGCAGTTCGTGAACTGGTTGGTCTAGATGGGGAGATGCCAGAAGAGTATTTGGGACAAGCATTAAAGGCGTTGACTATGCACGAAGTAGGTCATACTTTGGGGTTGCGTCACAATTTTAAAGCCAGTTCTATGTTGTCCCTTGATCAATTGAACGATAAGACCAGATCTGCTCTTCTTGGTTCTGTGATGGACTATGATCCGGTTAACATTGCTCCCAAAGGCGAAGCACAAGGAAATTACTATACTACTACTATTGGTCCTTGGGACTATTGGGCTATTGAGTATGCTTACAAACCGATTGAAAGTAAAATTCCTGAAGATGAGTTACCAGAATTGTCCAAAATTGCTGCTCGAGCGCCTTCTCCTGAGTTAGCTTATGGTACAGATGGAGATGTCTCTTGGTATCGATACCGTGATCTGGATCCATTAGTTAACCGATGGGATCTTGGAAACGATCCGTTGGCATTTGCCCGACAACGGATGGAGGTCATTAGCGAACTCTGGATGGAACTTGTTGACAAAGTAACTGAAGAAGGCATGGGTTATCAGCGGGTTAGACGTGCCTTTGGGACGTTATTGAACGAGTATAGCCGTGCTATGTTTTTGGCTAGNCGTTATATTGGTGGACAGTATCATCATCGGGATCATCGGGGTGATCCCGATGGGCGGCTGCCTTTTGTTCCTGTACCAGCAGATAAACAGCGTGAAGCGCTCAGATTNCTCAAAGAGCATGCACTTTCTGATAGTGCTTTCGACTTCCCCCCTGAACTTTTGAATAGCTTGGCTTTCAACCACTGGCGTCATTGGGGAATCCGCAANCGGCAGCCNCAGCGTTTGGATTANCCNTTACATAANTTGATATTAAACAACCAAAGNCAGNTTCTAGAACGCCTNTTTTATCCAAATGTTTTAGCGCGAATCCAAGATACGGAACTGAAGTTTGATANGGCTAATGNTCTGACTATGCCGGAACTCTTTTCAGNGATTACTGATGCAGTATGGAGTGAGCTAGGGCACAAACTTGGTGGACAACGACGGTTGAATTCGGATTCTTTTATTTCCAGTTTTCGTCGTGGGTTGCAACGTGAGCATCTCAAGATACTGGTTAAGCTGGTATTGGAAGTTGANANCGGTANTCCAGAGGATGCTCGCTCATTGGCTTGGCGGGACCTTGGTNTTATCAGTNGCAGAATTGACGAAAAGATTCGTNGTGNTNAAAATAANCTGGACGATTACACTTCGGCCCATTTGGGGGANTCACTAGCGAGGATTCAGAAAGCCTTAGATGCTTCTTTCCACATAGAACGTCGATAGTAATGAGTNATAGATNAGCCTANATTCGATAATGTAGTNATCTNANAAATCTAAGNGTNAGGAATAATTTTATGAGTGAAAAATCAGATTTTACCTCNAAAGTTCCAAANCNTACTTTTTCNACCATACTGGATCAGCAAATAGAACANCTGAANANAGATTTNCTAACACAACGTTTTGCTCAGTCTCGTCAACAACTATCTGNGGATCCTTACCGTCCAGATTATCATTATGTCAATCCAGANGGAAGGCTGAATGATNCTAANGGATTGTGCTATTGGCAAGGNCGATATCATCTTTTTTATCAAGCTTATCCCTTGGAAGATACACGTCANCATTGGGGGCATGCTGTTAGTGACGATTTGGTACANTGGGANGATTTGCCTTTAGCTATTTANCCGGGGATTGAGNATTGTTGTTTTAGTGGTTCTTGCTTTGGTGGAAGNAGNCCGTGTCATAGCNATGTATCANGGGACTAGCGCTGGTAGTATGATCGCTATTTCTAATGATNCATTNCTGCTTAATTGGGAGAAGATNTCTGGTTGCCCGGTTATCCCGGAAATAGAANCGGATGAGGATGGAAGACCTTACCGCGTTTATGATCCCTGTATTTGGAAGGAAGATGATGGCTATTACGCNCTTTCTGGCAACCATTGGGATGGAGNAATTATGGGTAATTGCCGAATGGTGCAGCATTTGTTTTTCTCGCAGCATCTGGAACGTTGGACCTATCTAGGACCTTTTATTGAAGGGGATATCTATACCGCGCCAGGNGAAGATGGGGCGGTTCCATATTTTTGGCCAATTGGTGATAAGCACATTCTAATCTTTGCTAGTCATCAACGTGGCGCTCAGTATCTGTTGGGTGANTATGATAAGGTTCATCATCGGTTCAAACCTTCGGCACACGGGNGCTTTAATTTCGGGCAGATTGGTNCTGGTGGTGTTCACGCCNCTTCAGCTACCNCCGACGGTCGAGGTGGTGTCTACNTGATTTATAACATAAACAATGGCAAACCCACCCAGGGTTGGAACCACATTATGTCTCTGGTTCGTCAGTTATCCTTAAACCCAGANAACACGCTGAAGATNGAACCTTTGCCTGCTGTTCAGGGGCTTCGTTCTAGTCANCGATCAGTGGGGGAAACGCTTCTGCCTGCTAACCAAGAGACTCGATTGGCAGGTATCGAAGGTAATGTTGTGGAATTAAATCTCGAGATTGATCCNCAGGGCGCACGGGAGATTTCCGTGGATGTGTTGTGTTCCCCAAATCGTGAGGAGTATACTTCTATAAAATTCTACCGTCATGGCCTTTTTGCCTTTAACCAGAATGGACGGAATATACGTCAAGACGCATTGGTACTTGACACCTCGCGTTCATCTTTATTACCAGATGTTAAGTCACGTCCACCGGAAGTTGCTCCGTTTGAGCTTGGAGATGGTGAATTACTCAAGTTGCAGGTTTTTATTGACAAAAGCGTGGTTGAAGTTTTTGCTAACCATCGGCAATGNTTGGCACTACGCGTGTATCCGGAANGTGAGGATAGTANAGNGGNCTCAATTCGTGNCCAAGGTTGTGATGCTNTNTTGAGATCNCTCGAAGCTTGGCANATGACATGTATTTGGGATTAGTTGAGGNTATTGTNTCATNGTCTCGGTTGATCTGGCGTTTCGNCTCTNCTCNTCTATTGTCAACATGTNGNGNGTNTTGTGGAANTGTGGCGGCTGTGAAATTGTCAGGCNTTTGGTTNCTATTGTTTTACTAAGAANCCGACATTGACCCAATTAACGAAGTTTTCATAGCTNTTGGNATGNCTGGGAACGGCAACNAGGCTGATNGTCTGGCTGTCNGNTGGNANTTTTACCTCGAATCGCCANGGCTCCTGCGAGATCCNCAATATCGGACTTTCATTTACTGATTTACCATTGATNTAGATTTTTAANATNACNCTTGGATNCATGGCTCTGGCNCGTCCTGAGTTCATTCTCCAGCATGCTTTCGTCGAGTCCAGCAATACCAACTAGGCAATCGTNTTTTGANTGTNTNTTATACAATAGNTGAGAAGGCGCCTCTACACCTATTCCTTTTGTGTAATTCTTTCCACGTANTTTTAATGGCTGTTGTGAATAAGATTNATCGTAACTAGGTTTTCTTTTGGATGAATANATNTTGAAACCATGTACTGTTTCCCGAATTGGTTCGAGATCGGATAAGTGGATATTTGGGGATGGNGGTTTAGGTGGAAGTCGAACGAACCTNGCGGTACTTTCTAGNCAAACCGATTGTTGACCTTGATAAGCTNTTGTTCGAATCGTTTGGGTTTTGCAGACAGNAAAAGGNTTGGTATAGAAAAATGATTTTTTATCTGGTGATGTTCCNTNGAGNGTGTAGTAGATCTGGCAATCCTGATTNAAGGGAGCAGATAGAGAGACCACTGTTGATTCTTNAAACTGATAGGGTCTATTTGGAGTTCCCCANGGTGTGATTCGTACTGGATCAACAGGTGTTTCATCGTTCCATTTTCCTAATTTCCGGAGTTCGTTGACCAAGTGAATGGTTGGCACTAGCGATTCAAGTTTTTGAATGATTTTCTTAGTATTTTGATCTGGGTGTTGACCATCTGCTGGACTATAGCCTGAGATTGCGTCCGTCATATCGCGCGCTAGAATTGATTCGATACCAACACGCATCATGGGGCCGATTCCAACAGGTTTGCCGGTCGTACAAACGTTGGTGTGGAAACCTAAGAAGATGAGACAATTTATTCCAAGTTTTTTGCACCAAGAATAAACTTCTTGTGTACCTTCGACAATTAAGTCGAGTTGGTCTATTGTTAAATTAGGATTTATCCTATCCCATCCGTAGTTGACATGACAATCTATACCTGGGCCGCACATGCAACCACCGGCTCCATAGCAGTCTAGCAAAGGAAACTGAATATCTAGTGGTGTTGGTAGTGGATGAGGTTCGACAGCTACCGATTTCTCTCGTTGTGGAGTGCCGACATACTGGTCAGCAACATCGGTTGGTCCCCAAAAGATTTGGATGCCCAGTGATCTCAATGTTGCCAATGCATGGTTCATTCGTAAGGCGAACGAACTGCATCGTTCAGCAGCAGTCATGCACCAGTGGTAATTCCATGTGTCGACGACCATCACCCCAATTTGGTCAACCGAAAAGGTTTGTTTTTCAAGAACAATCTGATTTTCTTGGTAACGGTACTGTAAGTCAAGTTGTATCGTCAAAATCGTAGTTCCTTTTTTCTCGTGATGTGACAGTCGATCTAGATAAAAGTAAACTCAGATAAGTCTTTAATTTTCAATAATTTCGATTTCAACTGGATTAATATAACGTTGATAATAATTTCCTACTTCTGCTTCGGGAGCGGTACCTTCATGAACATAGGCGCAAAACTGAAGACGCAAAGTCTCGCTTTCTAGTTCATTGGGAGGATGGTGAAGGATACTCATTTGTTGTGGCACTGCTATTTCACCAAAGAAACCAGGGTGTTCTGGATTGGATGGATGATCGAATAAAGCTAAGCCATTGACCCCATTACCCACATTTCCGGCTAAATCGCACCAGGATGCTCGCTGATGATGTACTTCGGATCTACCTACTTGGCCTTCTGAATTTTCAACATGTCCTTGATCGGGGATTTTCATAGAAGGATTTAATCGCGCCACAAAAAGGAACTGTCGATCACCTATGTCAACTGGATGTGTAGTTTGGTGGATAATTTCTAGGAATCGTTTTCGTTGGTCAACATACCATGCCCGTACCGTCCTTGTTTCGTTCATAATGATATCTCCATTCCCTTTAACATGGATCAAATCTTCGACGAATTCTGCATATATGGGGCCTTCAGTTAGCCTAATGAACCGTTGGTGTAATGTCTTCCCACATGGCCCATATGGGGGTTCGTCCCAATCAGACCAGATGTTAGCAGAACCACCTTCTCCATGTCCCCCATAGGCTAGATACAACCCGGTATGGTGAGGATGATCACCTCCACCTGCCCCTCGTACAACGGATCCATAGTTGCCATTTAGAGGCCAGAAGTACGGTTTCCATACGCCCAGGAAATTATATCGAGTGAAAATATGATCATCCATTGTAATTAGTAGGTGTGATGTTAGATGATGAATCTGGCAGCGTTGATCTTCTACCGAAGTGTTTTCAGGTAATTGAAGAGTTCGAATAGTGTACCAAGCTGATTCCCCCGCAGGTAGATCTTCCGTTTGCCAGGTAAGTTGGCGGATGGATGGTTCAAATTGAGAAGGAGTTTCTTCCACCAAGGGTTGACCTGTTGGGGTTATTTGTGAAACCACTAATTTGGAAATGCCTTCCTGCCAATTAGGAAAATAGTTATGGGGTTTGAAGGTAAAACGAACTAAATCATTATGACGTGCTACTGAACCGGCATTGATTTTTACTATGACAGCATTTTGAGAGTCTTCCATATTACAACCTGTTGAACCTAAATAGAAAATTGAATTTTAGTATAATAGTACATGATGTTGAAAAAGTGATGTATATTGAATAATGAGGTTGGTGGAAGTTACTATTTGTTTATAGAATAACAGAACCTGAAGAGTTTCGTATAGACTGTCCCACCAATTTAAACTATTCCACTTTTCCCTGATACAGTAAGGGTTTCAAAGGTTTCTAGACACAGTGTATCAGACCCCTGATTGTGTCGTCAAGTGTGTCTTTTTCAGGTCTTTGTTTTCCTACTTTGTCTTTGTGAAGTTTATAACATAATTTGGGTGGAATTTCACTATCTTAAGGTCACATATTGACAAATCCAATCAATTGAGTTATAAGACTATCTTACAAAGACAGTAAACTGAGAAGAAAATGAAACCAGTAACAAAAAAACAGTTTCTTTTCAACTGGGTAATATTCACTTTAGTTCTATACTCACCTCTGATTGTTGATTCCAGCATCTTATTCGTCTCTGACAGGGATTGGAACTCGGAGATCTACATAATGGATACTGATGGCAATAATCCTCGTAATCTAAGCAAAAACCCAAATATAGATACCAATCCATCTTGGTCTCCCGATAGACAACAGATAGTCTTTCAAAGAAGTTCGAATGCTAAAGGGGGCAAAAAGGACAAGAAAGAAGGTGGAAACAATGACATATATGTGATGGATAAAGATGGGCAGAATCTGCGTCAATTAACCGATCATCCCAGTGATGATCAGTATCCAAAATGGTCACCAGATGGCAAACAGATTGCCTTTGTCTCTAATCGGGATGGAGGTAAAAAAACCGCAATTTATGTGATGGATACTAGTGGCAATAATTTACGTCGACTTACCAATGATGCTGAATTAATTTGGATCACTTCACCCAACTGGTCACCAGACGGCAAGCAGATTGTTTTTGTTTCCTGGTTTATCGGTAAGGGAGCAAAGGGCAAAGGTAGTGGAATCTTCATTATAAATAGGGATGGGAAGAATATACGTGAGGTAACCAAAGATTCTAAATTGACTTCAGCAGAATCACCAAGTTGGTCAGCAGATGGCAGACAGATTGTTTTTGCTGCCAATGCAGCAGTAGGAAAGAATGGGAACGAAATCTACGTTATAGATATTAATGGAAAAAACCTACGTCAATTGACCAAAGATGCAAATGATAATCATCACCCCGTTTGGTCACCAAGTGGCAGACAAATTATCTTTAGTTCCAGACGAACGGGGAACTATGAAATCTGCGTTATGGATATCAATGGAGCAAATATCCGTAACTTGACTAATCATCCAGCACCTGATTATCAACCCTCTTACTTTGTTCCATCCTTACTTTCAGTCTCACCGGTGGAGAATTTCAAACTAACCAATTGGGCAGAAATTAAATAGATTGTTTCTATTACCAATTTAATCCTGAATTGCAACCTTACGTCACCTTACCCAATCTCAAAACTCTATTTCCCTCCAACTGCTTAACTTCCTGAAGTTGATTCATCCAGAACGATTACCGACTGAAACCCAACTCTTACCGAACTATCCCAATCCATTCAATCCAGAAACATGGATACCATTTGAACTCCATCAGGACACCAATGTTTCACTTGTCATCTATGATATCACAGGACACCAGATTAGGAAGATCGATCTCGAGCATACTCTTACTGGAAGATATGTAACTAGAGATAGGTCAATCTATTGGGATGGTCGTGGGTCTACACCGTATGACTTGATACGTTTTACAAGTAGAGGATTTTCTATGGTAGGACTGTTTCTGATAATTGTCTTTTGGATTGTATTAAAACGATCAATTTCTAGTCTAGGTAATTTGGATTAATGCTGTTCTTCTTATCATCTTGTGTCTCAAGAACCGATCTGGTAGTTACTTCTGATTGAAGTCGTTATTGGGTAGGTGAGTGACTTGATTTTGTACTAACGAGTCATGTTGTTCTTGTTGTGTTTAGATGTATCATTTGAGTGCCCTTGTTGCATATTAGGATCTTTCTTCCTTTAACCCTTCCACACTGTTATGTATATAAAACCCCCTTTGAGAATTAGTACATCTAATACATCTTTTATGTGCGGGAGTGATTTTTTTTCGGTAGTCCTATTCGTTTTTACTATTCGGTCATGATATGTAATCAAGTTAGTTGAATGTAGATTATATTTTGATTCGTATATGTAGTAGACGTTTACCTATACGGAGGATATACAGATATGGAAACAAACGGAATCGGTGATTGGTATTCCATTACAGATGCATTAGGAAGATTGAATGTGAGTAGAAGAACCCTCTATGATCGAATAAACAAGGGTGAGTTGCAATCCAAGAAGGATGGAAAATATAGATTCGTTTGGGTTGATAGTACATTTGATATGTACTATGAAACATATACTGATACAAATGGTTCACATAAGAACATTCTAACTGAACTCCAAAATCAAGTTCAGTATTTTAAGGATAGGTGTGACAAACTTGAAACGGATTTGAGGGAACAGAGTATGAGACATGGTACAACTATATTTCAGATAATCCAACAGAACCAATTACTATTGGAACAAGGACGAAAACCCTTTTGGAAGTTTTGGTAGGTTAGATATATGAAGAAATTTATTAGTGTTTCGATTTCAGTCGTGGTCTGTTTGTTCCTTACTATTGGTTGTGGTGATGGGGATGATCCCCGTGATCCTAATTTAGTTATTTATGAAGAGTGCGATCTACCATTGGATGAAGAATTGGTTGATAATAGACCATTCATAGAAAGAGTTAAGTCGATTGAGTTAGGTGTGTCGCACGAGGAAGTTAGATATATTTTGGGATCTCCATTTAGAATTGGATTTAGAGATAAAGTGATGAAAAATAGTAAAGTCGAAACTGTTTTAGAATGGTGGTATGATTTTCCGGAAGATTTTGTTTTGGATTATGACCTTCTTGGTATTAAACCACTAGTACCATTAGAGTTTGTTGTAATAGGGTTTTTATCTGAACATTGGAAGCAAGGTGGGATGGTTATTTATAAGGTGTATGGTACTAGAGGGAGTCTTCCTGATTTACCTTGTTGCCCTTATGATTTGGTCTTACCGTAGTGATAAGTTATTTTGATTTTGGCAGATAGAAATTATTATGACTTGGAAAATATTTTTGTGGGTTGCCTCCCACCACAGACATCCATTGTCAGAGTTCCATGTGAATGTCCTACCAGTTCCATTATTCGGCAGTCACTGTTTAAATTTGAACAGTGATTTAGTCTCCTTTGTAATCCTCTTCGAGAACCCCTTTTTCTGTTAGGGTGTCTATTAGTTTGTCTACTCTTGTTTTCAATATAATTACAAATACAAATGCCGTAACTCCTACCATTATTATCTCCTTTTAAATCACTGTTCAGATTTACTCGACACCTACTGATTTGCTAAATGTATCAGTATATTATTATCGGGATTGATATTCCTCAACTGCTTTCAGTGCTTCTAGTGTGCCTATTTTCTCTAATGCCTGTACCACATTACCACGAACCTCTTCATGCGGATCTTGCAATGCTTGGATCAGGTCAGGAACCGCATCTATTGCTCCTTCTTCTATAGAACCTAATGTATACACCGCATTCGCACGAACACTTACATCCTGATTCTGCAATAGTTGGACCAGAACAGACACTGCTGTCTTGATTGCTTCCGGTGTACCTATCTTCCCTAATGCCCCTGACACAGAAACACGAACCCATTTATCCTGATCCTTCAATAGTGGTACCAGAGCAGATACCGCATCCTTTGCCTCTTCTCCTATAGAACCTAATGCATATGCTGCAGCAAAACGAACCTTTGCATCCTGATCCTTCAATACTTTTATCAGAGCAGGTACTGCATCAACTGCTTCTTCTCCCATAGAACCTAATGCATCTACCGCAGCAAAACGAACATATCTATCTTCATCCTGCAATGCTTGGATCAGAGCAGACACCGCATCTTTTCCTATCTGCCATAATGCATCTGTCGCAGAAGCACGAACAAACCCTTCTGCATCTTGCAGTGCTTGTATCAGGGCAGATACCGCATCCTTTCCCATTGCTCCCAATGCCCCTGACGCAGAAACACGAATCTCAGGATCCCGCAATGCTTGGATCAGAACGGGCACCACATCCTTTGATCCTATAGCACCTAATGCAGATGCCGCATTAGAACGATTCCCCCACTCCTTGTCTTGCAACAGTTGTATCAGAGCAGGCACTTCACCTTCTGCTGCCTTGATTGCTTCTGGTGTTCTTATCTTCCCTAATGCCCATGCCGAAGTTCCATGAACATCCTTATTCTGATCCTGCAATGATTGTATCAGGATAGGTACTGCATCTTTTGCTCCCTCCCCAATGTTCCCTAATGCAGATGCCGCACAAACACGAAGATAAACTTCTGTACCCTGTAATGCTTGTATCAGAGCAGGTACTGCATCTTTCCCCATCCTCCCTAATGCCCATGCAGCACCGTGACGAACCACTTTATCTTGATCCTGCAATGTTAGGACTAGGGCAGGTACTGCATCTTTTGCTCTCTCTCCTATATTTCCTAATGCCATTAGTGCATGACGACGAACCTCTGCATCTGGATCCTGTAATGCTTGAATCACGACAGGTACTGTTGCCTTGATTCCTCCTGGTGTTCCTATCCGAACTAATGCCTCTGCCGCATGCATACGAGCAAAACCTTCTGCATTCTGATCGTTCAATGCTTCCATCAGAGCAGGTACCGCATCTTTTCCTACCTGAACTAATGACCCTGCTGCACGAACACTAACACTAGAATCCTCGTCCTGTAATTCTCCAATTAGTCTTTCTACCTTCTGTGTTAGATCACTCATAACCTGCCAATCCAACAAATAAGAACATTGTAGTTGTCATTCTCAAAACACTCTTTTGGTTATTCATAAAAACTCTCCAAATAGATAGTTCCATTATTAGGTACATGCTGGTTTGGTACATGTATCGGTATATTATTGTCGGAATCGATATTCCTTGACTGCTTCCAGTGCTTCTGGATAGATTGTGCCTATAGAATCTAATACCTTTGCCGCATTACCACGAACACTTACACTCTGATCATTCAATGCTTGTATCAGAACAGGCACTACATCCTTTGATCCTATTGAACCCAATGCCAATATAGCACCCTTACGAACCTCTGCATCCTGATCCTTTAATGCTTGTATTAGGACAGGTACCGCACTTTCTCCTACCATCCCTAATGTCTCTATCGCATTAGCACGAACCTCTGTATTCTGATCCTTTAATGCTTGGACCAGAGCAGACACCGCATCTTCTACTGCCTTGATTGCTTCTGGTGTCCCTATTCGTCCCAATGCATATGCTGCACTACCACGAACTCTTCTGTCCTGATCCTTTAATGCTTGTATCAGAACAGGAACGGCATCTACTGCTTTGTCTCCTATAGAACCCAATGCCAATATAACACTCTTACGAACCTCTGTATTCTGATCCTTTAATGCTTGCATTAGGGCATACACCTCATCCTCTGATCCTATTTGTCCTAATGTTATTGCCGCATTAGAACGAACAAATCCCTCTGTATCCTGATTCTGCAATGTTTGTATCAGAACAGGTACCACATCTTTTGTGCCTACTCCTATATTTCCTAATGTTATTGCCGCATTACCACGAACATTAGGATCCCGATCCTGCAATTGCCTGATTAGTCTTTCAACCTGCTGCTCTTGGATTCGGTTTTCACATCCACCCATCCAAATACCAAACAACCCTACAAATAAGAACATTGCAGTTGTCAATCTCAAAACACCTTTTAGATTATTCATAATCAAGTCTCCAGATAGACAGTTCCATTATTCAGTACCTACTGGTTTGGTAAATGTATCGGCATATTATTGATATTCCTCAACTGCTTTCAGTGCTTCTGGTGTGCCTATTTCTCCTAGCATCCTTGCCACAATCGAACGAAAACGACCCTCTGCATCTGGGTCTTGCAATACTTTTATCAGAACAGGCACTGCTGCTTCCAGTGCTTCTGATGTTCCTATCTGTCCTAATGCCATTGCTGCATTACCACGAACATGCTCATCCTGTAATGCTTGGATCAAGGCAGGCACGGCATCAACTGCTCCTTTTCCTATAGAACCTAATGCATATGCTGCAGCAAAACGAACCTTTGCATCCTGATCCTGTAATGCCTGTATCAAAGCAGGCACGGCATCAACTGCTCCTTCTATCTGACTTAATGCATATACCGCAGCAAAACGAACCTTTGCATCCTGATCCTGTAATGCTTGGATCAGAGCAGGCATAGCATTAACTTCTCTTTCTCCTATAGAACCTAATGCCCATACCGCAGCAAAACGAACCTTTACATCCTCATCCTGTAATGCTAGTATCAGAGCAGATACTTCACCTTCTACTGCCTTGATTGCTTCTGGTGTTCCTATCTGACCTAATGCCATTGCTGCATTAGCACGAACCTTTGCATCCTGACCCTTTAATGCCTGTATTAAAGCAGGCACGGCATCAACTGCCCCTTCTCCTATTTCTCCTAATGCCACTGCCGCACTACCACGAACCTGTGAATTCTGATCCTGTAATGCTTGTACTAGGGCAGGGACAGCATCCTTTCCTATCTGACCTAATGCATACCCCGCATCCCAACGAACTTCCTCATTCTGATCCCATAATTGTTTGATTAGTTTTTCAACCTTCTGTTCTTGGGTTAGATTTTTACATCCACTTATCCAAACACCGATCAACCCAACAAATAAAAACATTGCAGTTGTTGATCTCAAAACATGTTTTAGATTATTCATA
>NZUQ01000127.1 GCA_002697225.1 Candidatus Poribacteria bacterium | reverse complement strand
TGAAAATCTGCTTTGGTTACAATTGGACGGTCCAAACCGGGGGATGCCACTTCGAGGTCCCAATTGGGCTTGATTAAACCATATACATCCAATATTGGTCTTGTACTTTCTATCACTTGCTGGCAGTCAGCCAATGTCACTCCCTGCGATCTGTGGATCAACAACCGGACAGTTTTTCCACTTCCCGAGTTATCTAACTCAACATCGACTAACTCAAAACCAAGATCCTCAAGTAATGGTATTACCAAATCCGAAACTGAAGTCCCAAACTGATCCATATTTTCTAAACAGGCTACCTCTAAAAAGAGAAAAGAGCGGGAAACCCTACCCCACTCTCCGTTCAACCTGCAAACCCAAATCAAAGCTCTCGTGCTTGTTTTTTTAAAGCCACTTAAGTGGCCAAAAAACAAGCGTAAGCCTACCACAATAACCTCAAATATGCAAGAGAAAATTAACCTTTCTGATAAGCCTATATCTCAGTATACTGGAATTCCAAAGTCAGAACGAAGTTCCAAGGTTAACATGTATCTTTCCCTGAGAAAGCGCACTTTCCCGAGACAGAGCATAATTAATTCGTAGTATCCCTCCCTTAGATTCGATCCTAGCCCCAAGACCATACCCAACCTTAATCGGCTCGAAAATCATCGATTTGCTTGACTTTGCCACCGAACCTATATCTACAAAACTAAAGACTTGTGAGATATGACCTACGAGTAGTCTGTATTCAATATTACAATAAAGACGATGTTGGCCGAAAAAGAAATCTTCATCGTAACCGCGCAGGGAGTTTGCTCCTCCAAGTGAGAACATTTCGGTCCAAGGTATGTCTTGGCCCCAAGCAGAAGCGATGTGTACACCTGCTAAGATAACTTGATTCTTCCATGTTTTGGCATATTGATCTAAATCAATCCATAGCTTCCGCAATTTGAAATCGCCGCGTGAAATCTCAAAAGCAATATGGTCTCTCCGTCCCCTAGTCGGAGACAAGAAAAAGTCCCGGCTGTCGCGGATAACACTAAAAGCTACTCCATATTTTATTCTATCCAATTCTTCTGAAGCACCAATTTCTAACAAGTCAATCCGTTTCAAAGATGCTGTCAATGTGCCTTTCAACATCGGGTTGAAACGTGCACTAATTGCTAAATCCGCCGATTTTTCTTTTGACATGTTGACACTAGTTTGATTTTGACGTTTAATTTGCTCATATTTACCTCCTAGCGAAATTGGTTTTCCAAGCATCCATGGTTCAGTATATGAAATCAGAACTGTTTTTATCAAGCCGGATTTCCATCGAAAATTGAGGTGTCTTCCTGTGCCAAATAAATTCGTTTCACTAGCTTCAATTAATCCGGTTAATCTTGGCATATCATCAGATTGGGAGGTAGCAGGAGCATAACCAATTACGCCGTTTATCCGCCCCGTGCGAGCGTCGGTAACTCGTGCGTGTATTTTGACTTGATTAGGAGTATCTGCCATTTCCAGAAGGTTCGGGTTAATTTTATAGAAATAGCCTAGATTAATTAATTGACGAAAGCTTTGATCAATTTTACGTTGGTCAAAGATGTCACCAGCTCGAATTGGCAATTCCCTTAAAACGATTTCTTCTCTGGTTTTTCGAGAACCGCTGATATTAACTGACGCGATTTTGATTATATTTTTTTCGTCAATTTCTACCCGTAGATCTAATTTACCATTATCTGGATTCGCGATCACGTCGACCAGCCTCACTTCGACCATTGGATGTCCTTGCTCGCTGTACAAGTTGATTATTCTCTCAATTCCTTTCTCTAACAATGGTATATTGAAAGGCTGCCCCTGACGTAACCCAATCAAGCTAAGTAAATAAGAGTCGGTAAACTTCGTGTTTCCTTCAATAGAAACATTTCCAAACTCTGCCGTCTCCCCTTCATAAACCTTGACACAAATTTGTGCGTGTTCCCCTTTTAAGTCAATTCGAGGGGAAATCTCAGCAAATATTAATCCATCCTGCAAGTAATGTTCGATTATTCGATTTAAACCAATCTTCAGTTTCTCCTCGTTGTATCGATCCCCCTTTTTAACAGAGATTAACTTTTGCAGAGTATGTTTATCTATCCTACGATTGCCAACAAAAGATACGCGATCAATCAGAACCATTGGCGACACATCATTTATATCAGGTTGTACGGAAGATGACATAATCACCAACAGTGTAATTATCATTTTACGCTGAACCTATCTTCCTTCTAAGGTCTTTCAGTCATGGGATACTCTCGCTTTAACTAAAATCCCAGCTTACTTACGTCGATAAATTACATTGAACGTATCCACTTTAGTATTCCTCTAAGTGCGATATCTCAGTGAAAAAGTGTAGATGAAGAACTTGATCAGTGAGCAAAATTTTTCAAGTGTGCTTACAGGCAAGCGGGTCATCAATCGTCAAATTTTCAGTGCAACTGCAATTACAATTGAATGTAAAAAATCCGCTCGCATATAATAGCCTGATACGTTGCCATTACTTGGTAGAACCCAATACCCTCGTGTTAGGTACTATCAAGATAACGCCAAATAGTAACACAGTGAACATCAACTATCATAATGATTTCCGACATAACAAACACTTACTATAAATCCAATATATTTCAGATTCTACAAGGCCAGAACACTAAAGTTCATCCCCTCGAAGCCAGACTTAAGTACTTTACTATAATGTTAGAATAATAATCTGATTTCATTAACACTTGTCCGGACGAAATTTGTTTTTATTTGTCTGCCGTTAGTAGTTCTTCCTTGCGTACCACTAACTATGGTTACTATGTGTCTATGTGTCTTATATATATTCTTTGATCTATGAAAACGTTTTCTGGTAGAATGTTATCACCTCAAGGTATCCTCCGCAAGAAATTATCCTCAACTGTTAAAAAGCATGTCACAAATCGAAATCACCAATCTCAATTTCACCTATCCAGGTCGATCAGAACCGACGCTCAACCGTATTAACACTACAGTTGAGAAAGGTGATTTTGTCCTACTAACTGGGAAGACGGCTTCTGGGAAATCAACGTTGCTTAAAACCATTAATGGGTTAATTCCGCATTCCTCTAGAGGGAAATTCCAAGGTAATGTGAGAATCGACGATTTTAATGTTTCAGATTTAACCTTGGCAGATATTGGGCGAAAAGTTGGTCTCCTTTTTCAAAACCCAGACAATCAGCTTTTCTGTACAACTGTTGAAGACGAAATCGGCTTCGGGTTGGAAAATATGGGTGTGCCATTGTCTTGTATAGATCGAGCTATCGATGAAGCCTTAGATCTGGTTGGTTTAGGAGGATTTAGACAACGAGAGACATCAACTCTCTCAGGTGGAGAGAAGCAGCTAATTGCACTCGCCAGTTTATCGGCGATGAAACCACAAATATTGTTACTTGATGAACCAACGAGTTATCTCGATGTCAATTCTAGTAGAGACGTTTTACGGATTATTAGTGAATTGAATAAAAAGTTTGAAATCACAATAATTGTTGCCACACACCAAATACAAACAATTGCAGCTTTTTGTAACCTTAGTTGGTCTTTAAGGAATGGACAGATAACAGAAGAGAAATCAACACAGAAGCTCCAATCAAAAAAAACACAAGCTTGGAAACGTTCAGCCATTCATATCCAAAATCGAAAAAAACTACTCAAAATGACAAATACAAGCTTTAACCATGAGGGAAATCCAGAAATCTTAGAAAACATATCGTTCCAAATAGGATACGGTGAAATTGTCGCATTGATGGGACNGAACGGATCTGGAAAAACAACATTGCTGATGTTGATGGCAAAATTATTACGNCCGACATCTGGNGAAATCACCTTAGATGANTGCNGGNCCAAACNAAAAGGGGAAGGCAAAATCGGTTTNGTCTNTCAAAATNCGGATTTGGTTTTACAAGCCCAGACAGTTGAAGATGAGATAAAATTTGGCCCTCTAAACTTTGGATTNAAACACNATTTACTGGAAAAACGATCAAACGANATAGNNGACATNTTTAAGATGTCCTCATATAAAAATGATCACCCATACGCNCTTTCTGGNGGTCAACGNCAACGAGTCGCNATTGCNGCCAACTTGTCGCTTAACCCGGATCTNCTTCTTNTAGATGAGCCAACTACTGGTCAAGATACAGATTACCTCAACACGACAATGCAGATACTTTGCCACAAAATCAGTAACGATAATAAGACCCTTATCTTCTCCTCCCATAATGCTGGTTTGGTGTTAAGATACGCAGATCGCGTACTAATTCTGAATCGAGGAAAACTCGCTTTTGATGGCTCAATTGACAAATTCATTGATNGCCATGCTAGCNCTTTCATACAATAGTGATATCTTTAAACTACACATTAGCATCATAACCTGGGTAATCCACTTACTATNTATTAGGAATACGAATACTACACAATAGTTTGCTCTTACCTTCATAAGTCTTGTGCAACGCTATTCCAGTAGTATCACCAAGAATATCACTGCTGGTTTTGAATTGACGAAGTTCATTTGTTTGTGTTACGATTGGTTTCNNCTNGGGAATCCAAANGGAACTGGTNGCAAATGCGATATCTTATTNGCACATGTTANTTTCTATTAATTATGGAGATATTAATAGCGCTTCGGTNCTTCCTCTATGCTCGTCGTGAGAGGAGGAAAGTACCTCACGTTTTTTTTCCCAAAGCTGCTNTTATTGCACCGCACTACGGCTGGGATTCTAGAACAGCAGGAAATGTTAAACGTGTGCTTGAACAAGATTATGCTGGTGAACACCTAGTCTANCTAGTAACAAANTANGTTGGCGAATCAGACTATGATAGTTCATATNAACCTTTGTTGGAATTGGTAAAAGGATATACCAACGTGCAAGTCGTGCTAGCACCCAATATTATCGATAATAATCTTCCCNGATCGCAAAAAATACAGAACTTGATGTCAGTTATCGAATTGCTTCCGGACGATATAGAAATTATCGCTTTTATTGATGCTGACGCTGAAATACGAAGTGATTGGCTTAGTCAGCTTGTTCAACCGCTNAAGGATCCGAGAGTTGGTGCGACCGTTGGTGGCCGGTTCTATCTTGTTACAGGGGCAAATAATTTCCTGAAAGACCTGGCTTCAATAACCGAAGCTGCATGGGTAAACTTCCAGCTTACCANTCANGGNGATCATCCNTTAACCATGNTCTGGGGTGGTTCAAATGCTATCAGACGAAAATTGATTAANCAGGGNAAANTTTTAGAACGTTGGGCCCATGCAGCTATNGAAGACCACAATCTGACATTTGCAGTTAGGTCACTCAATCAGAAAATCCACTTTGTNCCAGAAGCTATCTCGATATGTCACACAAAACACAGATCATGGAAGCAAATTCTTGAATTTACTAACAGGCAAACTATCATGACATACTGGATGCGACATAAAATACAATGGGCAATTCTCTTTATAGCAGTTGTTCCAAAAACATTAATTCTAATGTCTGCACCTTTCCTTGCTTTCTCGACGCGTACTGTTACATGGCTATTTTCCTTAATTCCTTTTCTATTTCTAGAAATCCATTGTTATCGGCACGCGTTCTCTGCTTTGCCAGACGAGATGAAACGCAACCAACAGATTCAAGAAAATATTAAGCGTACATCCTTCGCTATCCCTATCTCAGGTTTTCTCGCTGCTATAAATGCTATCTGGGCAATATTTCAGAATGAGATCGTTTGGGGCAATGTGCGTTATAGAATCCTCTCTGACACGGAATGTCAAGTCCTAGGCCGAGTTACTAGCGAATAACTGAATCCTAAACCAATTAGATCAGGAAAAAAATGTCAATTCGAAGCCGAGTCTCACCTCGTTTTTTCATCAAAGAACTTGCGAATGTAGCGTCTGCTGAGTGGCATACATCGTACATCATGGCGCGTTACCAAATGTCTAAAGAGGTTTTTAACCTCCGACACCCGTTAGGGGCTAAGCATGGACGTGGTGATAGCGTACAGCTTGTTAGCCTTCGGATTACAGATATGTGCAACTTGCGTTGTCACTCTTGTGGTCAGTGGGGAGATAATGGTTATTTAATTGGCCAGGACCTAAAAGAATTGAAACAACGAGAGGTCCCAATCGAAGATTATAAGCATCTAGTCGATCAGATTTTGGATCTTGGTTGGTCTCCAGTATGGTACATCTGGGGAGGAGAGCCAATGATGTACCCTGGTATTATTGATTTACTGTATTATATCCACGAGCGCGGTATGCCGATTTCGATTGTATCGAATGGAACGCGAATTGCTAAATACGCCAGGGATATTGCAGAAACATGTGAAATCCTGTATCTCAGNGTTGATGGATCAAATGCTGAAATTCATGATNGTCAGCGCCCTGCGGTTTCAGGNAAATATAGTAATTTTCAAGATGTTGAAGCCGCACTTCAAAAAGTAAAAGAAGAAAAAAATAAAAATAATTCGCCTTTTCCATACATAATCCCTCTGAGTTGTATTACAGCTTATAACATAGATGACGTGGTAGATCTATACAAGTTCACTAGCCAGCACGCTGATGCCCAAATCCTTTATCTTACATGGTGGATTGATCAAAAATCTGCAATGGAGCACTCGGAGGACTTTGAGCGTCGGTTTGGCAAAAAACCGCAAACTCACTACGGCTGGATTGGGGAATGGAACCAATTTGATCACGGTATCATTCTTGAAAAATACCACGAGATGGTGCGTATCTCACAGCAGCNGAATACCTGTCCTCCCATGATGATGCCGGAACTCCATACGAAGGAAGAAATTGATACGTACTATAAAGATCATTCTGAAACCTTTGGTTACAATCAATGCGTTTCTATTTACATGACAATGGAAATAGATAGTAATGGTGACGTAAGCCTTTGCCGAGATTACCATGACTATATTATCGGCAATATTCAAAGAGATTCAGTAGCTGAGATGTGGAACAACGAAGAAGCTATTCGTTTCCGAAAATCAATTAGTACTGAAGGTCTCATGCCTGTCTGCCGGCGTTGTTGTGGATTGATGGGTTATTAGACAAAATCCGAATTGAAATGTCTCTCATTCTAACGATTAATGTAGATAACGTATCCCTCGAATACCAATGTTTTGAGATGNTAGGCGAAATTTGCCTTGCCAAAGGGAAATTTGATCGTATTAACAATTCAATTCCGGAATTGACCTATGAGCGTCATGATGGAGACGGTTATAAGTTAGAAGTCCCTCAGATTACCCATGACAACGTCTTTTCATTTATCCCGGCAACTCTGCTCGATAAAGAACACGGCATTATTGATGACATGTCAGCCATTACTGCCGTTGGACATTATGTTGTTCATGGAGGAATCCATTTTGCTGAGTCACAACTCATTACGCCGCTGACAGAGGGATTGATTGAGCAAAATAATCATCTTGCCCCATTGCATAATCCCTTTAGTTTAAAAGGGATTCGGTTGTGTCGCAAGATTATGCCAGACATACCACAAGTAGCAGTTTTTGATACGGCTTTCCATCGAACAATCCCTGATTATGCTCAGGTTTATCCTATNCCATACGAATTTTACGTGGAACATGATATTCGTCGTTATGGATTTCACGGGATATCTCATCGTTACGTTTCACATCGTGCCGCTGAAATGTTGGGGCGTTCTCTCTCTGATCTCAAGCTNATCTCCTGCTACCTCGGAAATGGGTGTAGCATTACAGCAATTGACGGTGGTCAGTCCGTTGACACNAGCATGGGATTTACACCGCTTGAAGGATTAATGATGGGTACCTGTAGTGGAAATATTGATCCGGCTATTATCTTCCATNTAGCAAGAAAACACGGCATGTCGATCGGCGACATTGAAGAGTTGCTAACCAAAAACAGTGGCTTACGTGGAATTTCAGGTGTCGAATTAGATTTTAGGGAACTTCTTAATACAACCTCAATGGATAACGAACGTGTGTTGCTTGCTTTAAAAATGTTTTGCTATAGTGTCAGTCAATACNTTGGTAAATACGTCGCCTCACTTGGCGGTCTTGACGNACTCATCTTTACNGGTGAGATTGGGGAGAATATGGCAAGAATNCGGTCGAAAATCTGTGAAAAACTNGGTTTCTTAGGTATCGAAATTGATCCGAATAAAAATGGAAATCGGGTATGTGAAAAAGAAATTAATCGTGATAACGCAACAGTTCAAACACTTCTGATCCCGACGAATTCGGAATTAATGATTGCACGAGATACACTTGATCTTGTTCAAAAACCTCCAGAACAAATTGATCAAATTACGCAATTTTCACGTTTGGTGGAAATTGTTGAAAAACGTGACACACTTCCTGCATCTACGCAGTTGCTCGATCAACCTAACCAAAAAGGAAACACTGAACCAAGTCATCAGAATTCAAAACCTAAACAACCATTAATTGATGGACGACCGGTCGAGCCGCCAGAGCTAAAAGGGAGTATGAACACTGAGCCTCCATTTGCACCGAGCGCATGGTTATCGATCTACAATGAAAAGCAGTAAACTTTTCGGACAACTGCCAATTTGGATTGAAAAGGGATTTCTTGTCTTTTCCCTTTTTTTAATTTATATCTTTGTTTCACTAGCAAGTCGAGCATATGCTCAGATTACTGATATTGAATATCTTATCGATCGACTTGATTCGGATGAAATATTTACCCGAAAAGCAGCAATAGATAAATTGGTTGAAATTGGCGAGCCAGTGTTCCCTTACCTCTCATCTACTCTTAGAAGGGGTGGGCCCGTCGCTAGGAGTTCCGCAATCCGTGTGTTGAGCAAAATTGGCCATTCTGCTATTCCAATTCTCTCAATTGCGGTCAAGGATCCTGTACTCAAGGGTCAGGAAGATCCTATCCTTGGTGTGCGGAAAGCCCTTGTACCGAACACTCAGAAGGAAGCAATTGAGAGCCTTAGGGACTTCGGTTTTTCCGTTATAATTGTTCCACTGTTGACACATGAAAACTCAAACGTTCGACGAAATCTTGTCTATGCTTTAGGNGAGATAGCAAAATCAGTTTCTTTCCGTGCTGAAAATGATTTCCGTGATGTGGTTCCCGCATTGGTGCGGGCATTGGACGATCAAAACAGAGAAGTTCAACTTCATGCGATTGATGCACTAGGGAAAATGGGGAATCTTGCANACATTTACAAAGATACTTTGCAGAGAATGTTCAGCAGATTCCAATTCAGCATTGCCTTGGAATTTAGAGATGAATTGGAAGAAGGGAATGATTTCGTGCTTCCTTTCTCGATGCCGCTAGATTTTGGAGCTGACCTTGACCTAGGTCCTGCCATACCTCTGGAACTTCTTGAGNAATTTACATTCTGGGGTATTCCGATCTCGAATCAAGNAACCTTAGCAACACAAAAAAAGTATAAAAGTTGGATGATCCGTGATGGCAGAAATAAACAGATTTACACCTTGACACGCAATAGCNAGGATATCNAGATCCGCCGTATTAGTATTTCCCGAAACTTACAAATAGCACTTGAAGAAAAAGGTCTTTATATATCNAGAAAAGCTAGAATTGATCAGGTAACTCCAAAACGTGCTTGGTTGCTGATTGATCGAAATCAAATCTATACGGNAGAAATAAAATCGAATCCTCAACGAATTGATTTTTCGCTAAACCATGAAGATCCGGAAATACGAGCCGCAATCGTCAAAGCACTGGCGCAGATACTAGATCCCTCTGAAATTGGGGAGTATCTGATAAAAATGTTGGATGATCCCAATCGGTCTGTAAGTGGTGCGGCTGCCGCAGGCCTGTCGAAAGTCAGCGTTAGCAGAAGGGAGANACTCATCAGAGAACTTATTTATCGACTTAGTTCGAAGATGCCTAGGTCTCAGTTTTATGCTGCTGTTGCACTGGGAAAAATGAAGGCTCGTCCCGCAATCAATGAACTCTTAAAGGTGCTCAAAGAAGGAGGTAACCACGCCGCTGTAGCCGCGAATGCATTAGGAAANATACTAGATCAAGACCCGCAAATACCAGCAATTTTGCCTAATGAACCCAATCACAATAAAATCATAGAAATATTGTTGNATACACTTAAACATGAGAATTTCATTGTTCGGTTGAGTGTGGTTGAAGCTCTGAGCAAAATAGGGAAATCAGCAGAAAATNAAAGTAAACTGCTTATCACNNAGAATCTGATTGGATTACTCAATGACAGCAATCTTCAGGTTCGNCAGAATNCAGCACTGACTTTAGGTNNGATCAAAGAGCCNGCTGATTTGATTGTATCACAACTCATAGTTACTGTTTTGAAAGATTCCTATGTTCGTGCTGCTGCTATTATGGCTCTTGGTGAAATCGGTCATGAGGCTGAAGAAGCCATACCAACTGTAAAAGAAGCGCTGAATGATTTATCTGGGGAGGTTAGGGCAAGTGCTGTCCAAGCAATCGTCAAAATTTCACTGCAGGATGAAGGAAAGGATAATGTCCTGAATCAAGTCAGACGTATTCTCGATCAAGATGTCAATGAAGATGCCAAAGCGGCGGCAGCTCTAGCATTAGCCGATTTTCATAAACTCAACGTCAGAGCTATGAATCCAAAAAAAACCAATATAATCTTATCAGCTTTGGTGCGTTCCCTAGGAGATCCTAGCCAGAAAGTACAAGTGAGTACTATAGAGGCCATTAAAAGGTTAGGTTCTGCTGCAACCCCCACGTTACTTGAAGCACAACAAAGCACCAACCATAGAATTGTCAGAAATTCCGCTATTGTTTTAGTTGATATTGGTACTCGACATCCAGCGGAATGGGGAAAACTAGTTCTTCAAGTACTTTTTAAATTATCCAAAGATAAAACAGCCGATTATCATCGTAAGATAATTGATTTGTTAAAAGGTTTTGACAAACTCGCAACATTAAATTTCCTAAGAGAAAAGTTAGGTGATGAAATCATCGATGGCCGAGTCCATGCAGCATATCTTCTTGGTCAAATAAAGGAACCATCTAATGAAATCATTCCAATACTAATTCAGACATTGGAGGATTCTAATCCTCATTTAGTAGGCGAATCCAAAGTTTTTGTGGAAACACATCGAGCATTGTTAAACTTCAGAATGTCAGAGGCTAACGATGCCTTGATCAAAGAAAGAGTTAGAGCATGGCAAAGGCGAAAAGCTCAGAGGCACGAGAAAACATCGGAAGTGCCTTAAATGCATATAGAAAGAATTATAGTTGGGTTTTTAATTCTGCTGATTTTTAGTCCGTTTTTGGTTGCTCAATGGATTATTGTACCAATGGACGAATCGCAGACGAATCATCTCAAGGCATATGGACTCACCTACTGGACTCTTGAAGTTCCACGCGAATATAGTGCGAAATGGTTGCTGAATTATCGTGGAGGTGCATTTTTGTTGTTAGATACACCAGACGTTCGAAAACAATCATATGAAATGGGAGTAAATTTCGAGTTATTATCCAATGTTGATTACATCACAATACAAGCTGAAATTGAAAATAGCAATATGGATGAGATCTCGCTTGAAAAAGCCCCAAAGATCGCTGTTTATCGCCCCCACGACAACAGTCCCTATCGAGACCCGTGGGATGACGCAGTTAAAATCGTCATGGATTACGCTGATATACCCTATGAAACCGTTTGGGATGAGGAGGTTATGAAAGGGGAATTGTTGGCAAAGGAATACGATTGGTTACACCTCCATCATGAAGATTTCACAGGTCAATACGGCAAGTTTTATGCCTCTTTTCGAGATCAAGTTTGGTATCAGCAACGTGTGCGGATCCACCAAGATGTTGCTCAAAAATCGGGGTTCGACAATGTTGCTCGACAAAAAGGTCATATTGCTGAACTTATTCGAGATTATGTTGTGAAGGGCGGGTTTTTGTTTGCAATGTGTTCCGCCCCTGAGACACTTGATATTGCGTTGGCGACCGATAGTGGCCGAATCGACATTGTTGCACCCGAGATCGATGGTACGCCNGTTAAAATCAACTATCAATCGCAACTCAAATTCGATCAAACATTCNCCTTCAAGGACTTTGAACTTTATCCTGATCCGAACCGATACGAGTTTTCAAATATCGATAACCCACAGCCAGAGCTTAATCCTCTTTCTGGAATCGAGGATTTTATACTCTTCGAATTCGCCGCTAAACATGANCCTATTCCAGCAATGCTAACGCAAAATCATAAAGCCCGGATTTTCGGTTATCTTGGTCAAACAACATCATTCAATAAGAACACTATTCGTCAATCAACGACCATTCTTGGAGAAATCGAGGGTACTAAGTATGCCAAATATATNCATGGGAATTTNGGAAAAGGCACCTTCACTTTCCTAGCAGGACATGATCCNGAAGATTATCGACACCTTGTTGGTGANGGACGGATTCCTACCAATCTNAATCTCCATAAACATTCGCCTGGATACCGATTGATTTTAAACAACATTTTATTTCCAGCCGCCAAAAAGAAACCACAAAAGACGTAATGGTTAGGCACAAACCAAACCTCTTGGATTCCATACTTNCCATCTTCTGTGTNTGTGTTTTTTTTTGCCCNATAGCCAAATCGGAATTGATAATAACTATCCTTGATCAGANTGGAAATCCAATTTTTCCGGTTCGCGTTCAANTTTTCCCTGGCAAGCTCACGCCGGATAGTGAAGTTGAGTCTATCTCTCCTCCAAGCCCACGCACCGATGGATTNATTGGCTTCGTCACAGATTCAAACGGAATGGTGAAAGCTAACCTTACGAATGGTAGTTATAGCGTAGTTGCGTCACCTGACCTTGATTCTGGGGAAATCCGCCAAAGTTTCTTGATTATAAAGAATGTTTCAGCCCCAGGAAAGACAACACTTTTCACCGACCAGACGGTACCAGTAACCGTTTCAGCGATTGGTGAAAACCAGTATACAGATTCCTTGGAACCGCTTATTGCTGCTCGTGTTTACTTTAGAGCGAGCAAACGTACNGTTGGGTATATTGGCATTTTGAATAATGATGGTCAGTTGTTGACCTCAATNTCACCAGGAAACTACCACATTGTAATAAAGGGATCAATTGCTTTACATTANGTTGTGCTNCAGAATAAACAGATCACGGAAGCACAAAATTCAATTACTTTTGATGGCTCACAAACACCAACTGCNAGTCTTGCGTTTAAACTCCCTGAAAATACCGAACTGGTTCTGAACGAAGTGTTATCAACCAATTTTTCTCACGAGTTCATCGATATCATTGAGAATCAGATTGGCTATGATGCAGCCTATACAGATTCCTTTTCGCTTGCTTTCAGCGATTCTGCTCCAACAATGCAACTTATTCCTAACCTAGTTTATCAATTTAATCTAAGCTATGTTGTTGATCTTGACGGAGANCTTTATGCCTATGAACTTCGCGTTAATGATTTTCAGATTGATCANCCCCAAACCTATACACTTGGTAATTCTGGTGATTCACCATTTAAGTTGCATTCNTCGACACCTTCTCAGACCTATTATCCGGGTGATGAAGTCCAAGTTGAGTTTGGCATCCGAGACAAACTTGGCAATCAATTGTGGAGGATGTTTAACTATTCAGCTGCGCGACTTACTTTTCCTTTCGTGGTTGTGAAAGATCCAAACGGAATTGTTATTGCTAGTAATCAGATTACTAACGAGTTACCAGAAAACTTCTTTCATTTCGATTTCCTCCTTCCACAAACAACCCAACTCGGTGTGTACCGTGTAGAAGTGAGTTTAGACGGGAAATTTTATGGCAAAATGAGCGACTATTTTCGCTTCACTGTAATTCCAAAAATCACATCAACCCCACCGATTATTTCCGACGTCAGTGCCCCGGCTGAAATCCAATCGAATGCCACTATCCAACTTGCTGCCAACATTCAGGGTTCGAACTTTAACAATATTTCACTTAAGTTATCCAACCGATTTGGTAAGATGCATTTCTTACCTATTAATGTGTTTCAAAATCGATATTTATGGCAAATTAGTCCAATTGTTTATCAAAGTTATGATGAAAATATTAATTGGCAAATTACAGCTATTAATTCACACGGCCTAAAATCAAAGAAAAACGGTCTGATTAAAGTAGTCCAAGTTGATTCACCAACAATTCCAACCTCTTTGGTTGGAGAAAAGATTTGGCTTTCAATTGATGGTACACAAATGGATCCGATATTAGTTCCTGTAGGTTCCGTACAGGAGTTCCACGTTGATGATGAAATGCCAATTTGGAATGTTAGTAATGGCATTGGTACAATCGATCAAGATGGGAAATTTTATTCACATACAGAAGCTGGAAGATTCGGGTTGGTATCAGCAATATTGCTCGCGTCGTCTAATAAATTTGGAAGGCTTGTCCAAGCGTCAAGGAATATTACGCTCNTCACTACTGATGCCAATCAATTACTGATAGATCCANATCCTAAAATTACGCTTGTTGCAGGCGCTAAAAAAGATTTTCAAATAGTCCTTACAGATACCTTTGGCAATCAAATCGAGATGTTGAAGAATCGACTTCATTGGCAACCTGATGGTAACATTGGAGAGGTAATTAATAATGTGTTTTTTGCTCAGAGAATTGGGANTGGTCGAGTTACTGCGACTTATGAAAATTTGANNGTTTCAGCAGAAATCGAGGTTGTTTTTGGAGATTTAAAGTCAATTGAAATCTTGCCAACGAACATTAAACTNCGTGCAGGNGAAGNCCANAAGTTAAAGGCGNTCGCCAAAGATATGCTNGGAAATCAGGTTGAAGTTAATCCAATATGGTCAGTCGGTGGNGGATTAGGAATTATTCNCAATAGTANATTCATAGCAAAAAATTCGGGTGAAGGGAAAATTTCGGCTACACTTTTCNATCTAGTGGTGGCAACTCGAGCCGTAGTTATACCAAACAACCTGCATAATATTACAATTGATCCGTTCATTTCCTACCTTCCAGTATCGAACGATAAAATGACATATACTTATAANTTTGTGGCACAAGGCTGGGATGTCGCNGGAAACGCGGTACCGATTCGAAATAGCAGATGGGCTGTTGATACGGCCGCTGGTATCATTAATTCTAATGGGTTGATGAGATCAATTAACCAAGCTAATTCTCAGACTCTTGGGANCNTTGTAATCAACGGNACCATATGGTCTTATGGTCAAACAATACGTGGACAGGAAGCTACAGCTGGTAAAAGCGTTGTTGTTATACAGAGCAGTGCCCCTGACTCAGTACAGAGCTTAGCCATTGTGCTAAATAATTTTGATCAAACCATAGAACGCTATACCATCACCATCAATGAATCTCAAGATTTTGAAGCTATTGGTCTTGATCAGCAAAATCAGCGGTCTCAGATTCTTCCTAAATGGTCCGTAAACGGTAACATAGGTGTTATCGATTCTAGTGGGACTTTCACCGCCACAAGTCTTGGATTAGGAACTATCATTGCGACAATCGTTGGTCTTACAACTCAGGTTGAAGTTGAGGTGACACCTGGGATTTTGGACCGACTTTTTATTGATCCACCTTATCTTTCTATCCAAGTAGGGGACAGTTATAATCTGTCAATATCCGGCTTTGATGTATTAGGAAATTCTGTTCCTGTTGATCAACATCAATTAACATGGTCAATTGACCCTCAAGTTATCATCATCAANCAGANCGGGCGGTTAACNGCAACCAAGGCAAAAAACACACAAATTAAAGCAGAAATAGGTGACCGNAACGCGATTACACAAATCTTTATTAGACCAGATCCTACGTCTAGCTTAGTAAATTCTATGCCAGTGTCAGCAAGCAGTTACTACTCCAAATGTTCCATCCATGAAGCTTTCAATGCCAACCAATTCGAATCTGAAAATCGAAAAATTAAGTATCATTCCGCAAAAGCCAATAGAGTTACAGGTAGGAGACACACAAGATTTTTATCTAATTGCGATCTACTGGAATAAAGAATTAGCGAAAAAAGAATTTTATCCAATTCCTGCTCTTTGGCAGGTTCCAATTGGTTTGGGAACTATAGACGCTGATGGACGTTTTGTTGCCCACGGTTCTGGNGCCGGTGAAGTCCGAGCANCAAATGGGAATATAAGTGTNGNTCGNTTAGTNACAGTTACTNCGGATAGAATCTTNCCAAATAGNTCTATGNCGATAGCATCGCATCTTGTTAACTGGNAAATTATCAGTGACAATAGTGTNCGTGCGGGGGAGACGCTACNATTGTCAGCGTTTGGACAAACATCTGGTGGAGATATTCNATACATCCGCCCAATTTATGAAATATTTTCAGATGAGAACATCGGNTNCATTTCAACAGATGGAATTTTTCATGCCAATCAAGNTGGAACAGGACAAATTGTTGCGAAAATACTTGGGNATGTTGTTCTACCACCTCAACGCATTCCAATCGAGGTGATTCCAAATCGTCCGACTTTCGTCCAGCTCGAACCTAACCAAGTTATCAACGAAGGAAACGAAACTAATAATATCAAATTTAGTTTGGTAGCATTTGATTCATATGGCAACCATACTAAATTGCCTGAGATACCGGTAACTTGGGATGTCGTTGGAGATGTCGGTTCTATTTCGGCTAGTGGGGTCTTTATCCCCAAAATAGATGTGGAGCTCAACCTGATCGGGGAAGTGATTGCAACGATTGATGAGGCTAACTTGGTAGCAAGAGCACAGGTTCGTCATTANATATCTACAAATCAGGTCGCTCAAGTTCGGGTCGAACCAGACCAAATCGATTTGTTTCCTAGCGCAAGTTTCCAATTCCATTTGGTCGCCCAAGACCTTAAGGGACGCCAAGTTGAGACAGAATCAGTGTGGAAAACAATCGGCGAAGGGCTAATCAGTGAAGATGGTTGGCTAACAGTTAATCAAGATGCAACAATTGGCAGAGCCATTCAAGTTATTGGTATAGGAAGTGGGTTTGAATCTAGAGCACAAGTTACTGTAAGAGCCATGCCACTTACGAGACTGGAGATTCAGAATCTTGATAATAAGTTCGAAGCTGATATTAAAGANGTCATTCGACTTAAAGCTTTAGGTTTTGATAAAGATGACAATTCGGTCATGGTAACTCCGAAATGGTCTGTTCAGCCAGCACTCGGCGATTTTGAAATTAGTGATGATTTAGCTAAGTTCANGCCGNCTTCTACAGGGAATTTCCAAATTCAGGCTTTAGAAAAGGGTATTGCTAGTATTATTGATATTCATGTTCTTTCTTTGGAAATGAATGGTAATCTACAAATTGAGTTCAGGAGTTCGAGTTCACATCAATCGATTGAGGGACTTGGAACAATTGAAGAGCCATTGCTTCTGAAAGCTGGAGCAAAACTTCTCCTCGTTGCCTTAATGGACGAGGAAGCTATTAAAGCCAGNTGGAAAGTGAATGGNCGAGGAAACNTTCATTCCACAAGAGAAAATGCATCTTGGTTCCGTTCAACCGTAGTAGATCATAATCTAATTGAGATTGTCGCCTCAACNGGTAATATTTCTGCCNCAATTTTCGTTCGNATTGTTAACGAAGACCTTGCCATGTTACNTCTAGNGCCAGANACAGCTTCGATTTTGTTAGATTCANNTGGTATACCAGAACCTCAGNAGTTCACGTANATTGGTTTNGATCCTTATGGAAATATCATCCCTGACAATGAACTAAGNTCACCTAATTGGTCGATAGAGGGTGGAATTGGAACNATCTCNAGTTNGGGANTCTTTACACCCATTATATCTCACTCCNATACATCGATCANTGGGTTGATTATAGCTAGGATTAATGGAATTACTGGCAATGCNAACGTCGTAATTCTNTCTGAGGTTGGAGATTTGGNTTCTCTCGANACTATATNATCNGCGAAACAAGTATCAGCTGGAGAGTCGATCCAAATCTCAGTGGTTGGAAGAGACGCTAAAGGAACCCGACTACCAAAAATTAACAGAAACCTAACAATAGTAACTATACCAGAAATCGGGTATTTAGAAAAATTGGAAAATATTTGGACTTATCGTGCTCCTGAAATATTGCCAGCCGATCGCANGATAAATATATTGGCGCAATCCGATAACAATATATCCTCACTCAATATTGGTATTGAATTGTTGACGGGGGATTTTGCAAATATAAACCTAAAGCCGAGAAGTTTAATACTACGTGCAGGTNAAGCACAAAACTTCGAATTAACGGCGTTCGATGTCTTTGGAAATATCATTGANTTATCAGCTTTGACCAACCAGCCACAGTGGACATTATCAAAACCAANCGGCAATATATCACAAACTGGNACCTATACAGCNACTCAGGTNGGNACCACGCAAATCANCATTGAATNTNGNGGTGTTGAAGCTAACGCAGAAGTCACAGTTACANCTGGTGATATTATTTCGACNCAAATTNTTCCTAANAATTTATTTGTTTNTGCCGGTGAAATAACTGAATTTCAACTTCTTGGTTTTGATCAGTATAAAAATCGTGTTACAGATCTTTTGGCNGATTGGCGGGTTANTGGATTCGAGCAACCTAGAAATCTGTCAGTAGTCAACCAAAAAACGTTTCTGTGGGAAGCCACAACAACAGGCGAAGGTGAAATTATGGCTACTCTAAACAACAANCTCAAAAGTGTAGCAGAGGTCACTGTGATCCATGGAAAGCTTGAGAAACTTGATATTCACATTCGTAATGGAAAAACCTCGCTTGAACCACCATATATTTTTGTCTCAGGTGATAGGTATCAGCTTTCTTCCATTGGATACGATGCATTCAAAAATGAAATTCCCGTTCAACCGAGGTGGAGACTACTTGGTGATTTAGGTTATATAACTAACAATGAAACATTTGAAGCAACCTTTGTTGGGCAAGGAAAAATCACGGNTGAAACAGGTNGGGTTAGCANGTCCGTNCCAATTAAAGTTGTATCGAAGTCCAAAANANTTGATGATTCCGGNGGTNGGCTTGAGAGNCCCNCTGGATTTGCTATNGACNTNCCGCGACAATCGTTTGACAACGCATACANGGTTGAGATTGCTGTCACTCAATCACCAGGTACCGCAATGAACGCNCAACGTATATCAGGTGTTATTGATGTACGNCCTTATGAACTTACNTTCGAGAAATCAGCGAAGNTTACTTTTCATTATAATCGTATAGTTGATGCAGAGTTTGATCCGTCAAAACTTCACCTCCATTTCTGGGANTCCTTTCAAGAAACNTGGGTTTGGNTTAGCAGTCACACTNATTTAGATATNCAAACTGTTTCTGCCAGTGTCAATCATTTTGGTGTTTTTACTGTAATGGAAGTNGATCGGAAAATAGATTGGGCGAACAAGTTNCAAATCGNCAAAGTTGAGATTAANCCACCTGTTTATTACTCNCCAGAAACNAATCGTTTAGCNATTAAATATTTTATTAACACCNCTAAAAATGTTATTGNAAAGGTCACAATTGAGATTTTTGATATGTATGACCAACANGTCAAAACTTTGCTCATTGAGGCTGAACGTTGGAAGGGAAGTAATGTAGAACANTGGGATGGTCGGAATGAAGAAGGGCAAGTTGTCAAAAATGGACGGTATGTTGTTGTAATTATCGCTAAGATAGAAGATGAAATNGCCACNGCAAAAAAGCTACTAGCAGTTNTGAAGTAAACTAACGGAGAANAGCCAACCGCTTAATTTTTTCGANGTGCTGATCCTCTATCTGAACCTTGANTTTGTANAAGTANGTGCCATTGGCAAGCCGTATGCCATCTTCGTCTCGGGCGTTCCANTNNNGTTCGTTGTAGCCGCGTTTAGCCGNTGCATCAGAAATCGTACGAATTAAACGACCTCCAACAGTATAAATTTTAATTTCNACTGAGTAAGNNGCTTGCGTCAATTCATAGGTAAAAAAGGTTTGNTTTTTGATTGGATTTGGTATATTGAGTATCTTAGCGACTTTAACGGGTTCATCGATCTGAAAATTAATATCAGNNGATTCTGCTAGGTTGCCGCTTTTGTCTTGGACTGTAACACGAATTTGATAGTTAGCGTTTGNTGTATCTGGAGCGAAATACATATTCGCTTGTGTTGGAATAGCTGGATCAAAAATAATATCAAAGCTTTTGAGAGTGAGTTCTTCAAGTTGATTTCCTTCAACATTAAAGAACAGTTTTATCGTTTTTGCGTCGAGCCCCTTGTCGTCATTAATTGTTATATCAAACTTCGGTTGTTCGCGCAGCACTGTTCCATTTACAAGGGGGGTATCATTGACATACATGTCAATTTCTGGGGGGTAAAGATCTGGATTTTTATCCACTCGGTATAAAAATTCTGTAAAATCTCCACCGAGCTTATTTCCGTTCAGATCTTTTACCCGGACGCGAAATAAATAACGCCCAATAAACAAGATGGGTTCGTATTCAATCGAAATAATAGCCGGGTTGTTTTTATTAGCAATCTCGAAATCGTTAACTTCAGCAAACGGTCCCTCGTCCTTACTAAGTTGGATTGAGAAAGAATCGGTATCAATTCCGTTGACATCTTGAAGTAAAATTGATATCTCGGGTCGCGGTTCGATTTGACTCTTTGGCTCTCTTTCTTCGCCATCTACCCACAATTTTATTTTCGGTGGGGCCCTATCGGTATTATATGACAATGTAAGCGGTGTCAGTTCGGTCACTGTTGTTGATAGCACTCCAACCAGAGAAGTGCTAAACTTCATTTTATCACCGAATTGGAACGATCTATCTCCCGAATTAATTAGTAGATCGATACCTATAGCCTTCAGAGTGAGCGGCTGATTAACCCTTCCAACAACCGGACTACCATGCAGATAACGAATAGGTGTGTTAAGGCCGTCATGTATTTCAAACCGGTCATGCTGAGTAAAAAAAATCAGCCAGGCTCCAGGCAGAAATTCCTCAGGATAGTCTTGGCTGACATTTGCGTATCCTATACCGTTGCCAGCGTTCGTTTTCCGTAATGAATCGACTTGCACCTGTCCATTGACATTAACTTCAGTTTCAAAGATAAGAACATCCCCAAATTCAAACTCTTGGTCGCTGCCAACATCATTCAGATTTAGTTCGAGACCAAGAATCTCGTCCTTAAAGGTTCTATTCACATACCCATTTTGTCCAAGTTTCTCGATAACACTCGATCCTTTCAGTTTAATCAAAACTTCGTACGAATGTTTATTTAAGAAGAGAATCACCCATTGGCCAATTGGTGTCAGGTTTGGATCTATATGAATTTGTGACTTACTTAACTTGGACAAGTTTCTATTTTCTGCTCGCGTAGGGGTAACAAATTTTTCCTGGAAAATAGGAAAGTTCCCGTGTTCGTCGGGGATATCAGTATCTAGTTTTACTTTAGAATCTATGCGTTGCCAT
>NZUQ01000126.1 GCA_002697225.1 Candidatus Poribacteria bacterium | reverse complement strand
TCAAGTCGGAAGCCGATCTTATGGCAAGCGATATTTCCTCTAACCTTAACGGCATTTCATTTAAGGCTATAACCCCGAAAGGCAAAGTAATCATCAAGCTTCCGATGCTCGGCGATTACAACGTCTATAACGCGCTGGCTTCCATTGGTATTGGACTGCATAACAACTGCTCGTTAAGTCAAATTAAAAAAGGGCTCGAATCAACAACTGTACCTGGCAGATTCGAATCAGTTAACTGTGGACAAGACTTCGCAGTAATCGTCGATTATGCACACACGCCGGATGCACTCGAGAACCTACTTCAAGCAGCAAACCGAATCAAGAAAAATCGCACAATCTGTGTTTTCGGTTGTGGTGGAGATAGGGATCAATCGAAACGACCAATGATGGGCGAGATAGCCTCGAAACTGGCAGATCATAGTATCATCACTTCGGACAATCCGCGAACCGAGGATCCGGATCAAATCCTAGCCGACATTACCAGTGGAATAGCCGATACCACACGCTATCAACTTATCCCTGATCGAAGAATTGCTATCCGTTGCGCGATTGAACTTGCACAGACGGGAGATCTAATTGTAATTGCAGGCAAAGGGCACGAAGATTACCAAGTTATCGGCCAGGAAAAACTGCCGTTTGATGATCGTCAAGTGGCCAGGGAATTCCTTAGAGGGTGTCTAAAAACTCTAAGTTGAGTTCATTGCAAGTCGCCTAAGCATGAGTTGTATCATGGCAATATAAATCATATTTTCACTTGAGCTAACCAAATATTCATAGTCTTTACTCAATCGACGATACCGATAAAGCCAAGCAAATGTACGTTCAACAATCCATCGTTTTGGGACTACTTTAAATCCTTTAACATCATCCGAACGTTTCACTATTTCAAGTCTCCAGCCACAGATATCCTTGACCCAAGCAATTAATTTACCTGCATATCCACCCTCGGCCCAGATCAGTGTTAATCGAGTGGCCGTAACGGCTACTTTTTGTAGCACCCATTTGGCACCATCTCGATCTGGTCTGTCCGCAGGTTGGACTGATAGGTTTCGAATTAATCCCAACGTATCAACCAGAATATGGCGCTTTCTTCCCTTTATTGTTTTGCCTGCATCATAGCCTTTGGGCCCCCTTTTTCTGTCGTTTTTACCGACTGAAATAATCCCTGCACTGGGTTCTTTATGCCTTCCGGCCTGTTCTCGAACTTCCTGACGTAACTTTTCATGAATCCTCTGCCAAAGACCGATTTTCTTCCATTCCCTGAAGTACCCATACACACTTTTCCAGGGGGGAAAGTCATTGGGAAGCATTGGCCATGAACACCCTCCTCTGGAAGTGTAAAATACCGCATTCACCACCTCTCTTATCTCATATCTCCTTGGGCCACCTGTTTTTTTCGCCGAGGGAATTCGGCTTTGATTATCTCCCATTCCTTCTCACTCATATCACTCGGGTATTTTTTATCCATACCATGTTTTTAGCCCAATATTCTTATTTCTGTTTAGTTTTTAGACACCCTCTAAACCCGCAAATAACCGCTTCCACTCAATAACAGCTTCGATTATTCCCAAGTGGCAAAATTCTGAATGAATTCAGCCACCTCTCCAACAATCGAGTTCAACAGGGATTCCCCCTTTTCAGCAGTGGCTGCCTCTGGGTTTCCCATAGCACCAGTCGGAGCAGAAGTGGTAAGTCGCTTGGCCACGTTCACCCGTCCCCCATGCTCACTATGATAATATGGTGTATCTACTAATGGGGGACTAGCCGTCACTCTTTCCATTCTGACTAATTCCCCCTGTACATGTAACATCATCGATGTTTCATATTCACAAGCGTGCGACAACTGTTTGCTCGTCATACCATGTAGTTCGGCTGACATGTTGGGAGCAGCAATAGTCCAATACGACCCCAAAGCAAGCCACATATCATCATAGACCTTTGACTCGTTAACCAGTTCATTGATTGCCTGAGTCCCGGGAACAATGTTGCCTCCATGTCCATTGAGAAAATAGACACGTCGAAAACCCGCTTTGGCAATTGATCTTACAATGTTTTTGATCACATCTGTGTATAAAGCACTTGGGACACTAACAGTACCAGGATGATCAAGATGATGATCAGAAGAACCAAGCCAAAGCGTTGGCAACATGTATATCTGATCGCCAAGTTCAACCTCAACGCGATCAGCAACAGATGTTACCAAATAGGTATCCGTAAGCAGCGGCAAATGATGTCCATGTTGTTCTAAAGAACCTAGTGGTACCACAACAACACGGTTTTTATCAGCCTTCTCAATATCAACCCAGCAGTTATTACCTAATATCATAATCAAACTCTCCTAAAATGGTAAAGGTTGCCCCTCATTTTCTGTTGCTTCTTTATAAAGCGCCTGTAATTTTTGCGTAATCTGTCCCACACAGCCGATACCGATTTGGCGACCATCGACTTTTAGGACAGGTGCAAGTTCCCCCATAGTTCCTGTTGTAAAAACCTCGTCAGCAGAATGCACTTCGGATAACGACACATTCCTTTCTGTAACGGGAATACCATTTCCCTCGGCAATCTTCAGAATTATCCCACGCGTAATACCTGACAGACAACTATCGGCATGTGGTGTCAATAAGCACCCTTTTTTAATGATAAAGATATTGGTCGCATTTGTTTCCGAAACAAAACCGTTAAGATCCAACATAATTGCATCGTCCACACCAGCAATGTTAGCTTCAATTTTTGCTAAAATATTGTTTATTAAATTGTTGTGATGGATTTTTGAATCAATACACTGTGGATTATTACGCCGTACTGAGGATGTAATTAAACCAATACCATACCTATCATACACCGGAGGTTTCCATTCTGGAACAATGATCAAACAGGGACCATACTGATTATATTCGGGATTCATGCTTGACGTAACTTTCAGCCCACGACTGAGCGTCAGCCGCATATGGACCCCATCACGCATGCCATTAGCTTGCAGGGTATCGTATATTGCTTGTTTGATTTCATCATGGGTAGGAATCCGCGCAAAGGCGAGAGCTTGAGCCGAATCACGAAGCCGATCCAGGTGCAAATCTAGGGCAAAAATTTTCCCATCATAAACCCGTAACCCTTCCCATACGCCATCACCACCTTGAACAAGGCTATCAAAAACAGAAATCTTTGCCTGATCGCGTGGCAGAAGTTCGCCATTAATATAAATCATGATGTCGGCATTACGCGGGTCCGGTAAACTAGGTGTCTCCATTCAAACTCCTCTCCTCAATTTTGCAGAATACTCATATACTTGCACGAAGTGCTAAACTGTACAATTCCTGATAATATGGATGACATTCCTCCAATAATGCCAAAAGCCTATCTGGAAATGGCCCCGACTTCTCCCTATAAGGTTGAAACCCACTAGATTTATGAACATTATGATACCAATATTTGGCCCAGACACCATCTGCATCACATCCTCCGACTGGCCAAGACAACATTGAATCCTCAAACGGAATACCAATTCTTTGACAGAGTTGAGAGAGAACATAACCAGGATTCTGAAGCAACTCTTTGGCATCAATAACAGGAGGTGTTTGTCCCAATGCTTCCAATTCTTTCAGCAACTGATACTGGTCAGCAATCCCAACATCCTTTATAACCGGAGTTGGAATTTGGTTTACAAGAGAACGAAGGACATCTGCCGGATCTCGGATTAGCAGGATATTAAACACTTTGGCCATAAAGTTTCGATCGATTTCAACCAAGTGATGTGCCATTTGTTTCATAAAGAACACTGGCCGGTCACAATTGCCCAAAATTACCTGCTCAACAACACGATGTCCATCATTTTCCATTGCCGCTAACACTTCCTTCGCACCTGGATGCTTGGCTTTTGAAATATGAAGATAATGTGCATATAAAGGTTCATCCAAAACATAAGTATCCAATCGCTGTGAGAAAGAATACATTAGGGCTGTCGATACATTTCGAGGCCCAGACCAAAGGCAAATCCTCTTAACCATTTCATTTCTTTCTTTAACTTGACTATTACAACTATATCATCTTAACATAACGGTCTATCTGGTTGAAATTAAATCGTCCGCATGAAAATTTAATTTACCAACAAGGATTTAGTTGATAGAATCGGAAATGTTTAAAGACAAACCGTAATATAGGAATTCAATTATGTCTCAGAAAATCCAGTGGGGAATCTTGGGTACAGGTTCCATTGCTCATAAATTCGCAACAGGACTAAGTTTTTTATCAGATGCAGAACTAGTATCAGTGGGATCAAGAAGCACTGAACGCGCAAATCAGTTTGCTGATGGTTTTGATATCCCCAATAGACATCCAAGTTACGAATCTCTGGTTTCAGACCCAAACGTAGATATTATTTACGTAGCTACACCACACAATCTTCACTACGAAAACACACAACTTTGCTTAGAATCAGGGAAAGCCGTAATCTGTGAAAAGCCCTTCGCTATTAATGCCGACCAAGCGACAAGGATGATTGAATCCGCCCAAGCTGAAAAACTATTCTTGATGGAAGCAATGTGGACACGCTATCTACCTCTGATAGTAGAACTTCGAGCCATGTTGGCTGAAAACCTAATTGGTGAAGTAAGAATGTTAACTGCCGATTTTGGGTTTCGAGCGGGAATTAATCCAGAAAGTCGGCTGTTTACCCCAAAACTAGGTGGTGGAGCTCTACTTGACGTTGGTGTATATACTGTATCGTTGTCATCAATGATTTTTGGCTCCCCAACACAGGTTGTCTCACTCGCACACCTTGGCGAAACTGGGGTCGATGAACAAGCAGGAATAGTACTCGGACATGCTCAAAACGAACTAGCAATTCTACACACAGCAATCCGTACTAGCACTCCTCAAGAAGCGATTATTATGGGAACCCAAGGCAGAATTCGAATTCATTCCCCTTGGTGGATACCAAACACAATGACAATTGAATTGTCTGGGGAACCGACCAAAACAGTTGAAATTCCCTATCAAGGTAACGGCTATCATTACGAGGCATCCGAAGCCATGAATTGTCTACGGTCTAATAAACTTGAGAGTGATTCCATGCCACTATCCGAGACTATCTCCATTATGCAGACACTTGATCAAATCCGAGATCAGTGGGGATTAAAATACCCGATGGAGAAATGAAATTTCTCACCAATTCACATGACAAACGAAACTTAAAATATAGGCTTAATTAACTAAAGATAAATTCAAAAATCCGCATAATAATATTAACTTAAAGTAGAAAAAGGAAATTTTATGAGTATATCAGCTTCTGAAACTCCATTTGTTATTGACAAAAATTTGGGAGCAAAACTCAATTTAGATTCTGTGGAATTCCCTCAAACGAATGCTGATGGTAGACCAATCATCCAGCTCACACAAGAACAAAAATATACGTTTGACGCTAAAGGCTGGCTATTGATCCCAAATGTACTCACAGAAGACGAAGTCAACGAAACACGTGATTTCTGCCTACAACTGCGAAACGACCCGCAATCAATTCCTGAGCACGAAAGATCCACGCTCGGTGGTCCCTTGCAAAAGCTGGCCGATCATCCGCTAGTTGTCGGCTTTATGCATGAATTTGTGGTTCATCCAGAATTATCAACTCAAAATTGCTACGGCTTTCGAATGGAATCCTGCAGCCTCTATTATCGAACAATTGGAGAAGGAGGATTTGCGCCGCACAATGGTAACGGCATGTTACGTTTCCCGGGCGATTCGCATCTATACCGATGTATTCCTGGTAAAGCATATAGTGGATTGACACGCGTAGTATGGGAACTGAATCCAGTAGAGAAAGGCAAAGGTGGAACCTTATTAGCAACCGCCAGCCACAAGGCCGTTTACACCGCGCCTGAATCGATACAAGATCCAAACTCCCCTATCTGGGACACATATTCATGCCCAGCTGGTTCTCTGCTGTTCTTTACTGAAGCGCTCAGTCACAGCGCACACCCATGGGCAAACAAGAAAAACGATCGCGTGGCCATATTCAGCTGCTACAACACAATCAACAGTAAGTGGCACGATTGGGATCCACACCCAAAACTTCTGGAGTCCATGCCACCTAAACGCCAAACGCTCTTTCGACCCGTCAGAGCAGCTAACAACCTAATACAATGATATTAATGCTTCTCAAGGAAACCAAAGATGAATTCTCAAATCCACCAAGATACAAACAACCAAAGATTCGAATCCAATTATAACGTCGACCAACAACAGATCGAAACATGGGTGGAAACTTTCAACCAACAAGGGTGTTTATTTTTAGAAGAGGTTCTAACCGAAGAACACTGCACCCAGCTCAGAAAAGATCTAGATTGGGCCTTGCAGAATTTCAGATCACGCAGTGATGACCCCCCCGGCAAATTGAGCAGTAAAGACGGAGGATCCAAAATCCAACTCTGCCACCAAATGTTCGAACATAGCTCAGCCAACCTCAACCTGTTCNATTTGGAACCAATNGTNAGTTTTGCCGAAGCGCTGGTTGCCTCCAACTGTCATGTAATACATAACAACTCCTTCATCACACCGCCCGGTGGTGGGATCACCAGCTGGCATCAGGATGACGCACCACACCTGATTGTTACAGATGGCGAACCTCCCAAAAATATCAGACTACCCGTTTTATTTTTCACCGCAAATTACTACTTAACCGATGTTACAGAAATTAAACATGGAGGAACGGAAACCATTCCCGGATCCCATCTCTTCGCTGCTAGGCCTCCGGGNCAGATCGANGGCACTGAATGGGAAGATAAAATCCAACACAACCTGGGTAAAGCCGGCAGTGTAAGTATGTTTAACAATCAAGTCTGGCACCGCGGCGGTCCCAACCAAAGTGATCGACCTCGGTACGTCGCCCAAATCACCTATGGACGAAGGATCATCGGTCACAAGTACTACCCCTTCATGAACTACACCATGCCTGAACATGTCTACAAAGATGCCGNTCCCAAACTAAAACGGCTCGTCGGGTTCCTCGATCACGGAGCTTACGGCTAAAAGCAAANTATGATGCAACACATCATTATTAGTAANTTGAATTCGTATATTAGTAGCTGGGAAGATAGGATATTCCTGCTACTTGTTCTACTTTACCTTCTACCAATCTGGTCAATCCAGTTTTTCCCTTCCCAAGATGGCCCAAGTCATGTCTATAANGCGCTGATCGTAAAAGAATACTTCAACACGAATGAATATCCACTATTCCAGAAGTATTACGATCTCAATGCNAAACCAATGCCAAACTGGTTTGGTCACGCGATTATGGCAATGCTAATGTTTATTGTCAACCCGCTAATAGCTGAAAAATTGTTGCTATCAGGATACGTGCTGTTATTCCTTTTAAGCGGTAGGTATCTTCTGATTAACGTAGATCCAACAAAAAAATGGTTAGCTTTAGCCTTCTTCCCCTTTGTATATAATTACCTACTCAACATGGGGTTCTATAATTTCTCCTATAGTGTAGGTTTTTTTCTATTGGCAGTTGGATANTGGTGGAAGCATCATCAAAACTTGCGCCTGAAGCATGCCGNCATACTTAATCTAATCATGGTATGCTGCTACTTCTCGCATATGGTGTCTACTGTAATTGCGTTATTATCAATTGCTGTTCTATGGTTAGTAACCATCCGCTTAAACACAATTAAAAAGCATCTCTTGCAAATTCCTATGTTACTGCCTTCCTGCATTTTNCCACTCTGGTTTGTGGTATCTCATGGTACAACTTCCCACGGTTCACATTGGCCTTCAAAACGACTGTTCAACTACTTTACTGCACTTGAAGTTTTCTACTCTTTCGATAACTTCCAATTGTATATAGGAAAAATATTAGTTTTCTACTTCCTCGTTTCTTTGTTAGTCAGTATTTTNACAAATAAATTAAGGTGGGCAGAAAGGTTCCGCAAACTGCATCTTCAAAGAGAAGATGGTTTTCTACTGCTGGGTATAACCTGTCTGATTCTGTATATCACAGTCCCTGATGGAATGTCAGGAGGGGGATTCATCACTCATCGATTNAGTCTTTACCCTTACTTAATTGTACTNCCTTGGCTTTATGGAACTCTAAAACAGCCAATAAAATGGTTATCAACAACTGTGTTAGTTGTCCTAGCACTAGTCAACCTCGTCTACTTGATGCGTTGGTACCCAATGCTAGACAAAGATATGAAAGAGTTCAGATCAGGAGTCGAGGCAGTCGAGCCCAATAAAACCATAATGCCACTTATTTTCAACAATCACGGACGTTGCGACAGAATCGGTATGTTTCTTCACGCCATCGGATATTATTGCGNTTATACCAAAGGAGTCGAGTGGGATAATTATGAAGCCACAACCAACTACTTCCCAATTATGTACAAACCAGCGTTGAATAGCATCCGACCGAATACAGGAGTTATTGAAGGNCATCCACAAGATATGGATATTGCCGCCAATGTAAATTTAGTAGACTACATCTGTGCCTGGGCAATGCCATTGAATTCNGCCATCCAACAACGGATCGAGGAACACTACAAATTAGTTTTTGAGGAAGGAAGAACGCGCATCTACCGAAGATTGAAGAAAACTCCAAATCAAACCAAAGACTAAAATGCTTTTTGACAACTAATTAAGGAGAACAAGTGAGAATTACAGTATTGGGTTCAGGTACATCCACGGGAGTGCCAGAATATAAATGTGATTGTTCAGTTTGNCTGGATGCTACTGATGTTAATTCTAAGAACTACAGAACACGCCCATCCGTTCATATCGAATTGGAGGGGAAACATCTGCAGTTCGACGTGGGACCAAATTTCATTGATCAAATCAACCGCAATCGGATCGAATGGATCGANGCCGTCATTTATACCCACTGTCATGCAGATCATGTCAGTGGCACCAATGATCTGGTTATGCCAAGCCGTAAACAGCAAATGGATATGCCTATTTATGGACCGGAACAGACAATTCAGATTCTAGAACAAAACTTCAACTACATGTTTTCCAAAGATACATTCAAAGGCGGAGGCGTCGCTCATCTATTACCCCATGTGGTCAACCAGAAATTCCAACTGCACAACTTTGAGATTATCCCCATTCCAGTCGAACACGGAACAGTTGACACTTTCGGTTACCGCATTAACAATTTCGGGTATGTACCAGATGTTAAACACATGCCNGATTCATCCNTANANNTATTAGAAGGCATTGATCTCTTGATTATCGATGCACTAAGCTTCAANCCTAACCATCCAACACATCTAGGCGTTCANCAAGCAATAGATATTGCCAATCACCTNCAACCTAAACAGGCATATTTCACCCACATTATGCATCGACTTGATCACCGATGCTTCCACCAACAATGCGAAGAGCAACAAATCAATCTACCCGAAAACATTTACTTAGCTTACGATAGACAAGTGATTTATATTTAAACCTAACTATACACAATCAAATGAAGATCCTCTCGAATATTCCATCTACGTGGTCACTCGTANAGCTTAAGATGGAAACAGATCACACTAACCAACGCAAGTCAACTACTAACCCGCTTGTAAAANAGCGCTAATTGATCTATAAAGCTAAGGTTTTTATAACCAACGGCATTATTAAAACACGAAATGCTGGTCAATCGGTTAGATCAACTGATAACTAATAAAATCGCAACCTCCGTCAGAACGAACTAACTATATGGTGGACAAAGTAATCTAGGTTGAAACCATGACACCAACGGTAGCAAAGTTTGTAACAACCAGTCCCCACATCTCCTAGCCCCAGTAATTTTGCCTATAGCTTTTAGACATGCCTTTAACACAAACAAACCCTGCATTTGAAATCAAGATCAGTACAGATAACCCAAACGGTATCTTCACAAACAGCCAGGAAATCAGTCTATTTGCGAAAGTAAGCAACAATACTGAGACAAAATCTAGAGGGCAATTAACTTGGGTGATAGAAACCGATGAGAAAAAAATCTTACGAGAAACAAACACCGAATTCCGGATTGACGCAGGTCAGAACAAGCTGAATCATTGTCCAAATATGAATATTACAAAAGCTGGATTTTACCGTTTTAGATGTATCTATAGGGATGAGGAGAAAACATACTCACACGATACCATCATTGGTTACAATCCCGATTTAATCCACGTGCCCCCAACACCAGAACAAGATTTTGATTCATTCTGGATACAGGCCTTAGCACAACTCAAAAGTATTGATCCAGAATACAAGATTATCCCTCAACCTGACAAAAGCAATCAGAAACGGGATGTTCACCTAATTGAGATGAAAAGCGTTGGGAATCTCACTGTTCGTGGATGGCTGGAGGCACCAAAAAAGGAAGGGATTTATCCTGCTTTACTGCGGCTTCCCGGATACGGCTCCGCAATGTGGCCGGTAGATGAATACGACGACATGATTATATTCTCTTTTAACCCTCGTGAGCATGGCAACTCTGATAAAGCACCTGGAAGACCACAAGGTCTCTGGATCCGAGGTCTAGACAAGAAAGAGGATTATTATTACCGCGGGGCTTATCTGGACTCCATCAGGGCCATGGACTATTTGGCCTCCCGACATGACGTGGATACGCAGCAGGTTGCTGTTTGGGGTGGTAGTCAGGGAGGAGGGCTAAGTTTTGTAACTGCCGCTTTCGATCAAAGAGTCAGGTACTGCATTGCAGATATTCCATTTTTATGTGACTGGAATAAATACTTCAAAACAACTCATTGGGATGAAATTGACATGTGGATCACTCAAAAGCCTGAAACACGAAACTGGGTGAGTTTGCTCAAAACTTTAAGCTATTTTGACACCATGAACCTGGCAGAAAAAATCAACGCAGAAATTTTGATGCGCGTTGGTCTGCAAGACCCTGTGTGTCCACCAGCAACATGCTTTGCTACTTATAACCAGATTAAAAGCGAAAAGAGCTGGCTTGTTTACCGGGACTACGGACACAGTTTAGGAGAACATTGGCAACACGGATTTGACTGGCTAAAACGGCGATTCCGCCCACGATGAATAACCCCTGAAACACCAGCAACATAATTCACAATCACCCCAGATTCTCAATTGCGTCGCGGTCTCAAAATGATCGTTTTTCTCAAAGTCGGCTTTTTCTTCGGTAGACACAGCTCCTACCTAAACATGAAAACTCCTTTGAAACGTATTAAAACGACTATTGTAATATTTAAGACCAACTGTACACAGGAATCTATTTACTGGCACGTACAATCAAATAGGTTCCGTAACAAATGGGGAAAAAACGGCTACGGGAAGGTTGAAAGACTAATCAAACAATATAGGATCGGGACTCAGAGGTTCGTTCTATTACAACAGTGATATTAGGATAGGACCTGATGCAAAAGAGGCCGTTCCTATCCTAATAGTTCCCATCAACGAGATTTTTTGGAATCTTGAGATTCACTTAGGCTAACGTCATCTTTGAAAGTTCCGCTGAACTCACTCATATTGATAGTCGAGTGGTGTTTTGACGACAAAAATATCAGCAAACCACCTCAGAATTGTTCAGAAATTATTAAGTAACATAGCATTTTCGGCAATAAGCTTGACGATATCAGTTTAGTGCCTTGGATCCACTAAGAATCCCCAACAGGCGTATGGTTCAGGTCTGTATAACTGTATACTCATAACCGAATCAAACACTGAAATGTGAAAAGTGGAATTGTGATGGTTCAACGTTTCGTTGTTGTTTTGCTGGTGTTGGTTGTATTGAGAATAAGCCTGGCAAAGTAAAGCCGAAAGATGTTGGAAAGGTTGTTGATGAAAGACCTAATAAAAAAATCATCTGGGAGACGGATGGTGCTAAAATGGCGTTCATTCCAGCTAAACCCTTTGAGATGGAAGCCCATTTTGGTGAAATGCAGGATAACGCGTTTCCAGTGCATACTGTAAAATTGGATACCTTCTAAATAAACAGGTACGAAGTAAGCAGATCAAGATAAACAGTTTGTTAACGCCACTAGTCACAGCTACCTGATTGGATTAGCAATCATTCACCGACAGATAATTCCCCGATGGTGGGTGTCAGCTGTAATAATGCGACTTGTCTATGACCAATGGACAGATATTAGCACTACCAATCTACGTGTTGCTAGACACGACTTCAACATCCCGTCTAATATGTACTTCACCTACGAATTTCGCTGTGTAGCAGATGTACCGTAGGTATCCTTACCCTTTTTTTACCACTGGTTAGCTATTCACACATCAAAAACGATTAGACAGGCTAGGTATTATAAGGAATGAAAACTTCTCAAATACAAGCAAGCTACAAAGTAACAAGCCCTAATCCATTTGAAGGAGGTTTGGATGTGAATTAGGGCTTATTCAATAAGGAGTATCGCAT
>NZUQ01000125.1 GCA_002697225.1 Candidatus Poribacteria bacterium | reverse complement strand
ATCCTTCAACAGGATTCCGACACTTCTGATTTGGATATTTCAGACATCCTTCAACAGGATTCCGACACTTCTGATTTGGATATTTCAGACATCCTTCAACAGGATTCCGACACTTTCGATCTGGATATTTCAGACATCCTTCAACAGGATTCTGACACTTCTGATCTGGATATTTCAGACATCCTTCAACAGGATTCTGACACTTTCGATCTGGATATTTCAGACATCCTTCAACAAGATGATTTGTATACTGATCAAGATACGTTGGAAGAAATTTTACAATCGTATCAGGAAGCCATTAAACTTCATCCTGAGGATGCTGATTCCTATTATGGTTTGGGTAATGNTTATCGTCACCAAGAAAATTTNACAAAAGCCGCTCAAGCATANCAAGAAGCCGTNAANTTCAATCCTAACCACACTGATTCATACAATAACTTAGGGGTTACACTAAAGGAGCAAGGAAGGTTTAAAGANGCTATACANGCCTATAANGAAGCTATTAAAATTGATCCTAGTGACGTCGATGTACATAATAATCTTGGTAATGCTTATCGTAGCCAGAACCAACTGGANGAGGCCGAGAAAGCTTATTTGANAGTTATCGANCTCGATCCTGATTACGCNTATGCCTACAATAANCTAGGNATCACCTATCNCAGTCAGAACCAACTGGAAGNAGCNAGGAAAGCTTGTTTAAAAGCNNTTGANCTNGCCCCTGATTATGCTAATGCGNATTACAATTTGGGATTAGTTTATGCTGATCAAGAAAAATTGGAGGAAGCCATTCAGGCTTACGAAAAAGCTGTTGAACTNAACCCTGAAGATGCTAACGCATCCGAAAATTTGAAGATGGGGTATTTCAATCAAGGGAATAAATCATATCAACAAGGAAAATTAGAAGAAGCNAGNACNGCATACCAAAAAGTTCTTCAACTNAATTCTGAGGATGCTAATTTACATTACAATTTAGGTGTAGTCTATGCTGATCAAGGGAAATTGGAGGAAGCCACTCAAGCTTATAAGGAAGCTATCAAGCTCAACTCCGATGATGCCGATGCACATAATAACTTGGGAGATGTGTATAGACGACAGGGGAATCTTGACCTTGCTATCGAATTGATTCAGAGTGTAATAGAACTTCATCCTAAGAATGCCGAAGCGTATCTAAATCTGGGGCACGTTTATATTGATCAAGGGAAACTGGAAAAAGCTATCCAAGCTTATCGTCAAGTTGTTCTAATAANAGCATCGGATGATGANGGCCTTAAAATCCGACAAGTTGCGGNAACAGCTCTAGAGCAACTGGAAACCCCAGAATCTTTGGAAGAGCTAAAAGGCTATGAGATTCCGCAACAATAAAACAGGTCTTCTAACAATTTATATAAAATGCGATTAGGCTTTGTTTCTTNGCCTTTCCTTCTATTTCCGTCCTCCTGCCCAAAGAATAGCATTTGTCAAAAGTGTGAGAAAATGATCAACACTAAAATCTTGTTGATGCCCAAGGGACGTGTATAAAATCCGGCCNCCGTTATGAATTCTGGTCCATGCCACCGGCTCACGATCTCCTTCGGATGTACTCGCTGTCATTAAGGTNGTGATATCTGTTGCATTACTTGGATTCTTGTATAAACTACCGTAAGAGTCGAAGTCGGGAATACCTTCAAGTACTGGATGATCTGCGTTCTCTTTTTTGATTTGGACATGGGNAATTGGGCCATGTCCAAAATGTCCAGCATAACTACCACCTAAAACATCNCGATCGAACTCAAGGTAATGCTGGTAGGCATGGCTGGCAGTTCGGACACCAACAATTGGCTTGCCCAAACTGCAATACGATTTGAACCGTTCGAGTTCCTNCCCCTTTTGTATTTAATCTTCGCGTGAAGAGCACCATCACATCCGTTGATTCTAAANTTTGTAGAGATTGCTCATCATCTTCANTTTCATAGANGATCATGGTTANCTCAATGTCTAGTTGGTGTTTTTTAAGATGATCCTTAAAATTCGAGAGCGATTCCTCAGAANCATACTCAAACGANCCTGAAATCATACATACTTTGAGCATCGGTGTAAACTTCTCCAATTAATCGAAATTACCTGCTATCCGTACTTCCAAATCCACCACGCGTTTTCTGATCCATCTGTTCTACTTCTCGCCATTCTGGACAATCAACCCTGACNAAAATNCCTTGTGCAATTCTATCTCCTCGTTCAATCAGGACGGATTGNCTGGTNAAATTATAGACCTGAATCTGAATCTCATCTCNATCGCCACAATAGTCCTGATCGATGACTCCAATACCATGTGGAATCAACAGACCTCTTTTTCGTGGGGTTGAACTTCGTAAGGCTACCAACAGCATATAACCAGGAGGCGTCTCAATAATTACATTAGCTGGAACAAGCGAGATATTTTGAGGTAAGATTTCTACCGATTTCCGACACAACAAATCGAACCCAACAGCACCGCTTGTTTCATATCGAGGTAGTGGTATACTCTTATCNATTCGTTTAATCTTTACATTCATATGCTTTTACGCAAAAGNGGATTTCCAAGAATCTACAATGATGATCATAGCAGATTTCTGGCAGTAGTTCAATAGGAATTCGGGAGTAATCGGATGAATGAAACTAGCCTTCCAGCGGACTNACCTTCCACACGAAACGAGTANAAAAGGTCAGTCCGACAAGCTGTNCATAAGGGAGAGATCGAGATTGATTCGAAAGGAACCCCAGCATTAACTAATTGNTGNACATTAGCAGTTTGCAAATTAAGTTTATTATCGCTAGTNCGNACATCAGGACCAAAATGACGTTCAAANTGATCNGCTAGATCTTGGCTGACCTGATAGCAACTTTGTTGTATTGATATACCCAAATGGANTAAACAATNAGCAGGATTTGTGCCGAAGTGCTTCTGCATTGACTGGATTGCCTCAGTTGTAATGAACTTATATGTCCCACGCCAACCTGCATGTATAATTCCAATTGAACATGTGTGTGGATCCAAAATAAAAATGGGAATGCAATCCGCGGTAAAGACGGCAATGACCAGATCAACCTGATTTGTGACNATCGCGTCCGCTTCTGCCAACGGTAAAGGATAAGTTTCAGGAGATCGGAAAATTACCTCGACCTTATTGCCATGAACTTGGTGGCAGGAGACGAACTGTTNGGGCTCAAGCCGAATTTGGTCGTAGAATCTTCTTCGGTCGGATTGCGAGTCAAGCCGGTGACTGGTAATAGCTTGGACAANCCCCGTTTCCTCTAGATTAAGGGCATTAACATATAGAGAATCCATTCAATTAGAGGACTATTAACCCAATCCGGCTATTGTAGTTGTCGATCAAACTTTTTGATCCCTTTTACTAATGCACTAGCGATTCTTCTCTGGTATTTTTCTGCGGTCATTTTCTCCCTTTCGACATCGTTTGACATAAAACCTAGTTCAAGCAAAATACTAGGCATTTTCGTCCATGCTAGAACATAAAACGGAGCACCACGCACACCTATATTTCTTGAAGCATTTAGATTCCGATTTTTNACACCNAGTTGGTCTACAAGCNATTCTTGTAGGATTCGTGCCACTTGCTCTGTGTATTTCTCATTACCNCGTTTCCGCAGNTTGATAATCATGAAATCGAATTTGTCTACTGCTTCCTGTGCNTTTTCCCTTTCAACNAATTCTGCGGCNAGNTCATCAGTTGCATCAAGATCAAATTTGAAGCTTTCCATACCATGGATACGCTGATCCCTAAACGAATTGCAATGGAGACTTAAGAAAATCGATTGGTTGGGTGGAAAGCTTTCTTGATTGGCAAAATCAACGCGCTGCTTAAGCGACATAAAACAGTCATCTGNGCGAGTCAAAAAAGCTTCATATTCAGTTTTTTCCCGCAGGACTTCGGCCAATTTGCGAGAGACTGACAACGTTATATCTTTCTCTTTCACACCAGATTGGCTAACACAACCGGGATCCCTACCTCCATGTCCAGGATCAATAACAATGTATTTTAGTGAGAATTCGGCATCAAGCTGACCCGCATTTTCATTTTCTGCAACTATTTCTGGTCTTGGCAGAACAAGCAAAAAAACAAGAGAGATAATCAGTAGCTTTAAAGGAATTGAAAATTGCATTAGGAACTCGATCCTGCTGATTAGGTCAGAATTCACACTTGCTGTCAATAAACGCTGAGTTACTCAATCGGTTTCATTAAGGGGTGGGAATGACTACTAGAGAGATTGTATCTTCATTCGCTAGTAGTATCATTGGTTTGCTCGAAAGTCGGCAGCTCAAACAAAATCAGCTTACAAGATGGACAAGCAATTTTTTTCCTTGCCTGTTTAATTTCATTCAGCATTTGTGGGGGAATTGTCAATTTGCAATTACCACAGTTGTTATCCACCACTGGAGTAACCAAGTTAGTATGTTGGGTTGTCGTTCTGCCTTGGTATTGCTTGAGTAAATCAGGATTAACTTTCTGGATCAAGTTTTGACGTTTCTCCTGAATTTCGGAAATATCCGCCTTAATACCCTGAGCGATTTTCTGCAGTTCAGCTTCTTCAGCCTTGTGATCTACATTTTTAGCGGCTAGAATTTCATGCTCTTTTTTGGTTTCACCCCCAAGGTCATCAATAATTAACATTAATTCTAAGACCTTGTCCTCAATTTCCTCTTCTTGCTGGTCAATGAACTCCAACTGTTTATAGAGCGCCTTCATTTCATCGTTGGTTTTGACAGCGGTTAACTGAGTTTGGTATTTCTTCCTCTGTTCACCTAATGCTTCTATTTCTGCTGACTGAGATCTTTGTTCCTTTTCAGCTTGAGAAAGTTGATCTTTTAAAGCATTCAATTTTTGCTCGTGTACCCGAAAATCCTCTTTCAATTTCCTGATATCGTCCGGGATCAACTTAAGTTTTTTGTGTCGAGTTAAAATCTCAGCATCAATCTGTTGTAAATCATACAAAAACGCGAGTTCCAAGGTAAGATTCAGATCAGGCATGAACTTCAGACTCCTGTTCCACAAGAAAGGCGAAGAAGATTCCCAATTCATACAATAAAATTAGAGGGATAGCCATCAACAGCATTGATATTATATCCGCCGGTGTTAAGAATGCTGATAGAACCATAATTCCAACCAAGGCAATACTCCGCTTTTGACGAAAGCCATTCGCATGGATTACATTAATAAAAGATAGAAAAGACATAACTATGGGAAGTTCAAATGCAATTCCAAATCCCACAAGTAACTGTACCAGAAAATTGAAGTATTTTTCAATCCCCCACAGGTTTTCAGCCCCTTCAAAAAGCTTAGAAGAAAAACTAAGCACAACTGGTGCAACAATAAAGTACGCAAACAAAGCACCAATGATGAAAAAAAGTATAATGATTAAGAAAAGAGGAAGAGCAAACTGTTTTTCCTTAGTGGTAAATGCGGGAAGAACGAAAGCCCAAACTTGGTATATTAAAATGGGTGAGGCACATAGGATCCCGAAAGTAATACTGATTTTAAGATAAGCCATGATGCCTTCCAGTGGACCATCTTTTATCAACTTTGCTTCAACACCCATCGAACTCGCCCTCAGCGATATCGCCAGAAATCCCATAAATGTTGCATCGTGACCAAATATTCGATCGATCAAAAGTGCAAGGAGTTTGTTAGTCGATAAATCTAGCGGTAGCTTCATGATCCTTTCGATTGGTTTGCTAAAGGATAAACTTAGGAGCATAAAAAAACCGACTGAAATCAGGGAAACGATAATGCGACGCCGCAATTCTTCGAGATGCTCCCAAAATGCCATCTCACTCGCGGGATTTTCTTGGTTATTAGCTTCAGGCATCCTTTTTCGAATTTATATCCGAGCTATTGTCATTCATGGTTTGAGCTATATCGTTTTGGATTTCCTTGCCAGCATTTTTGAATTCTCGAATTGCTTTCCCAAGCGAACTTCCCATTTCTGGCAAACGCTTCGGCCCAAAGATGACGAGAACCGCGATGACGATAAGTATAATTTCCCAACCACCTAACGCACCCATCACTATACCTCCTAGAAATTAAACGCTGTCAGAATTATACTTTAATAACCGTATGATTTTCAATTATTTTCGGTTTTAAAATTAATTTAAGTAATTAAGATAAAGAAATGCCTAGTCCAGTTTCTTTTCAACACTTTCGACCTTATCCTCCATTGTCTGATCCCGATCTGTTCTTGTTCCGAACTTGAGTGTTGTACTAATACGTGACACTCCAGTCTGATGAAGGACCTGATGGCATGACCTTATTGCATCGAAAACTATTTCCCATTCTCCTTCAATATTAGTCCCATAAGCATGCAACTTAATCTTCAAACCAGCATCACGTAGAATCTTTTCGCACACAGCAATCTCATTTGATACCGATACACCAACCCCCATAGGTATAATACAAAGATCCGCTATCACTTTCATTTCCCAACCTCAAACCGAAAGCTAATCTAGAAAGGTATTAATTTTCCCAGCTAGATTGTCCACAAGTGCCGAGATTGCACTTTCTCCTTCGCCAACACTAGCCTCATCAGCTGGCCGTCCCATTTGGGCAAAGAGCGGATCATTTTGATCGAAGCAGACAGTTGGATGCCACTTCTCTTTAGGCGGCATTTCGCTATTAGGCCAGACCGCTAAATCGCGACCGGAGCGTAACTCCTGTAGATCGATCAACTCTGGAAATAAGGCTAGACCATACGAAGTTTCAGCTCGTCCTGCATGATCTCCTGTTAGTTTAATATCTTCACCGCAAATTGACACTTCCGTTCCAGATAAAATAAGAATTTCAGGGTTATTCGATTGGATCTCTGGCAATTCTTGGCTAAGAAGTTGTTGCCACGGATAATGCCCAGCTAATAGCACAATTACTTGAAACCCAAATTGGATTAGTTGGCAGGTGGTGGAGGATAAAATCTGTGCCGTGGACTCAGGTGTTTGGTAGTGTGTCCATAAAAAATCACTGTGTCCTCCAAGGGCTCCCCACCACATCGTAGGTAAAATGATACCACCAGTTTCCTGCGCAATACGGACACAAATCCTCTCTGCCTTCAGACCATCATACCCAATTGGCAAATGCCAACCATGATGTTCGATTAGACCAAGTGGCCAGAAGGCAATCGGAGTTTGGGCAACTAACTCCGAAACCTGATCCGGCCGGAGTTGATGATACTCCGCCCATTTCCTATGTGCCATTTCTTCTCCAAACTATTTTTATTGAGACAATTTCAATAACATAACCAGGAGTATAACACGGCATGATTGGTTTTTGTGAGTCAATTATCAACTTACATCAAGCTTAAGTCGCGCTTGCAACCAAGAGGAAAAATATGCTATTATTGGCTTTTACGGGTTTATACTTCAAGGACGGAATTTGGCTTCGATCTACGATAATATCTCGCGCCTTCAAGAACAGGTTGCTAAGGTAGCAAACCGCATTGGTCGTGATCCTAACTCGGTTCAAATTGTGGCTGTCTCGAAAACAAAGCCGGTCGGCGCAATACATAAAGTGCTCGATGCAGGTGTTATCCACATAGGTGAAAACCGAGTACAGGAAGCCAAAGTTAAATATGATGCCATTGATCGCCCAGCAACATGGCACATGATTGGTCATTTGCAAACAAACAAAATCAAACAAGCTATCCAGTTTTTCGACCTTATTCAATCTGTTGACAGCCTCAGACTAGCTAAAGCTATAGATCGCAGATCTACTGATATGGGAATACAACAGCCTATTTTAATTCAAGTTAACACCTCTGGAGAAGCAAGTAAATTCGGTATTATGCCAAATCAAGTCCAAGATTTCATTAAGCAAGCTTCGACTTACTCAAATATTCAAATTAAAGGATTAATGACAATTGGCAAACCTGAGCCAGATCCTGAGTCTGTTCGTCCATCTTTTTCCATGCTCAGGAAATTACGGGATGATATTGCTACACAGAATTTGATTAACGTTGATATGAATTGCTTGTCAATGGGTATGACAAACGATTTTGGAGTCGCAATTGAGGAAGGGGCGAACTGCATTCGGATTGGCAGATCAATTTTTGGAGAACGCAATTGATGTCCGAGCAATTTAATATGTCCCTATCTACTATCGGTCGTTTTGGAGTTATTGGCGTTGGTAACATGGGTGCAGCTATAATCCGTGGCGTGGCGAAAAAATTGCTGAGCAGTGAGCAAATCTTCGTCACAGATGTAGATCCACAAAAAGTTGATGAATTGCGTACAGAGCTTGGCGTTAATGCTTTTGATACCGTTGGTCAATTGGTCGAAAACGTTGATACTATTCTTTACTCAGCTAAACCAAACAACGCAGCAAAGATCTTTAAACAAGCAAGAGAGCTTGTTAAGCCAAGTCAACTTTTAATCTCAATAGCAGCAGGTATTCCAATTGCGCAACTGGAGTCTTATTTTGCTGAATCTATTCCTGTCATTCGCGTCATGCCAAACATTGCCGTAACAGTAGGCTCGGGAGTAGCAGCAATATCGCCTGGCAGTTACGCTGATGAAAATCACCTTGCCAAATCACAGGCAATCTTTAATGCAGTTGGCAGTTCCTTAATCATTGAAGAGAAGCAATTAGACGCTGTAACTGGTTTGAGCGGTAGTGGCCCGGCATTCGTTTTTGTGTTCATAGAGGCACTAATAGACGCAGGCGTGCATGTCGGATTGTCCCGTGAAGATGCCCATCAATTAGCTGTCCAGACTGTTCTAGGGGCAGCTAAGATAATCGATCAGAATAGAGAACATCCAGCCGTTTGGAAAAGTCGGGTGACCACGCCAGCAGGAACAACAGCCGCAGGATTATTTGAACTAGAACAAGGTAAATTTCGCTCAATTATCAATGCGGCAGTAATCGCTGCAACTGAACGAGCCCAAGAACTTGCACATGCGTAAAAGATTACAAGGTTTTTTTCTATGATTGCTTCTATTTTAGGTCAATTGATTCATCTCTATTCTCTCATTGTTTTTGTGAATGTAATCTTATCTTGGGTTGTACACACTTCACACAATATGATGGTTCGCAGAGTTTACTCGGCAACAAGTCAACTGGTTGATCCCGTGCTTGATCCAATTCGTCGTGTAATGAGTCCAATCACACAAAACATCAGGCTTGATTTTTCACCCTTCATTCTTCTAATACTTCTTGATCAAGTCTCACGCATGTTGGGATAATTCATGAATGGTACAGCAATGCCGAATTATATTTTAGATCAACATCTCGAAGAGCAGGTTGCAGAGAAATGGAAACTGCTAAATATCTATGAGAAGCTTATGGACAGAACGGAAGCAGAGCGATTTACTCTTCGTGAAATGCCGATCGCTGTTGACAGTCTTGATTTTGATAACTTGGCCGCTAGGATTCATCAAGATATATTTCTAAAAAACAATTTACAACAAAACATATATGTCGATTACACACCGCATTGGGACTATTGTGCACCTAGTATCCAACAACAGATCCTTAACACAGAACCAAAAGAATCACCTCACGATGTTTTAGCATTTCGTAATCAGTATAGGCAGTACTTCCAAATAGCAATTGGAGCTAGGAAACAAGAACTTGAAGCACTTGGTATGTTTGCCGATTGGAAGAATAGCACAAAGAATTTAAGCAACCGAAATGAGTCGAAGATCCTGGCTTCTTTCAATAAACTCCGAGCACAAAAACAAATTGAGACGGATCANAAACTGGANGTGTGGTGTTATAACCGCAATANGGTAGNCGACGAAGATGATTTTGAGATTCGACCGACTGAGGTATTATCAGGATACGTCAAATTTCCGATGAAGGTCGGTTTTGAAGAATTTGGCAGTAGCATNTCCATAGTAGTTTCTATTNAAGAAATCTGGCAAGTGGTAGCCACGGTTGCTATCGGTATTAGGACAGATCAACGCTATTTCNTCGCTAAATTGGGNGAAGAAACGGTTATCANTGCTGAATCAGATGTTCTTTCAGATGTTCTTGAGGATAAGCTGCAGNTTATTAGGCCTATCGANTCAGAACAAGTGGCAGAATGCATTTGTATGCATCCGATTTTAAACTCNGATATACCANTTGTCCAACTGTCAGATGCCAATAATTGGGATGGGATTTCTCATATTGCACCTGGGCATGATCCAGNTCATTATATCATAGCANAGACTAANGCACTACCAATATCAAGTGTTATTGACAATACTGGCTANCTNAATGAANCAACAAATATGTTTTATGGCCTCAAGATTNCGGAGGCGGAAAAAATCATTGAATCTGAATTGGCCAAACGNAATTATCTGGTTCAAACGAGTAAAAGTGTAGTCCAATTGCCATATTGNANCATGTCGAAGTGTAGTGTTATCTATCGACTAGTACATAAATGGAGCCTAGCTATTGATAGATCTGTTGTCACCAAACTGGTAAATTGTGATCAAAATTGGGATGGGCATCCAACAGAAGACACACTTTGGATTAAGGAAATGATCTTGCAAACCCCCCCGCCATCTATTTCTAGTCATCGAAATGGAAGCATCCCTTTTCCAATCTTCCAATGCGAGAAATGTAATACGCAACTTTCAGACACAAAAACACTTAAGGCTATTCGTGAGCTTATTTCCCGCCGTGGTAACGATATCTGGTTCAAACTTGAAGCGGAAGACCTGTTGCCAATGGAAACAATATGCACTAGTTGTGGCTCAAGAAAGTTTCACAAAGAAACTACTTTCCTAAGTGAAAAATTCGCAGTTATTATTAATGAGATTAACAACTCTGATGTGGGAAAAAACTATCCGAAATCAATTAACCATTATTTCTATTGTTCGGAAAATTTTCCGAAATGGTTTGCACAACTGAATCTAGTTTCAATTGCCTTACACAAAACGATCCCGTATCGAAAAGTAGAGATGGTTAAAATAAACAAAAATTTCGCTCACCTCGGAGTCAATGAAGAAATAGTTGGTCGTTATCCCGCTGACGTAGTAAGGATTTTCGCCATAGCTGAATCCCATAATGGGAATTCAGTTAATCAGCAATTTCAAGCATGTCAGAAAGATTATTGGTATGTTAGTGAAACTTTGCAACAGATCTTATTCATTATCAGCGGTTTAAATTCTAAGCAGGATTCGCAAACACTCAGGAACTTCCACGAATCGGATAACCAAGTCTTAGAACGTACCAATACTTGGCTGTCAGAAATTGATTTTGCTTATGTTCGCAAGGATTTTGGTCTAGTCTGGTGTTTGGTTAAGGAATTTTCTCAGATGTACCTAAGGGAAAATTATCTGGCTCAGTTAGAGGATTTGATTGCCAAAAACAACTCCTCTCTGGTTAGTGGATTCACACGAAGTCTCCACTATCAAATCCTGATTGCGTATCTNCAGCGTATCGCGCCAATTACTCCATTTCTCNCAGAATACANTTATNCAAAGTTAATTGATCAAATTAATCCAATTGAAGCCCCNCAATTAAGCATNTTTCTACTTGANTGGGTGTCTCNAATTCCCGAAAATTAGCANGGANCAAACCATGGCTACTTTAGATGGTGATTTACAAAAGGGAACAAATTATGTTCGTCCTGTTATTCCGTTACTTGGCATCTCAATTCTCATTATTTGTNTTGATCAGCTAACCAAAATAATCGTCGCGCAACATATCGATTATTACAACCAAAAAATTGTTGTGATTGAAGGCTTTTTTAACCTTCGCCATGATCGCAATAGCGGNGCGGCTTTTAGTCTAATGCAGGGNCANCGNACCTTGCTGATCGTTGCCACAATTTTGGCAATGNTTTTCATCGCGTATTATTATTTCCAATTTCGGCATAGCCTNTGGATGCGGGTTGGACTTGGGTTTATTNTAGGTGGNGCAATCGGTAANTTGATAGACCGCATCCGGTATGGCGAAGTCATCGATTTTCTTCAATTTGGNATATTACCTAAGTACAAGTGGCCAACTTTTAACCTCGCAGACACTGCAATTTGTATAGGGGCAGCTATGCTTATTATCTACACAATACGAACACGAAAATTGAATTTTGAAGAAACATTTGAAAATTAAATTCGAGTTACTAATCTGCTTCACACTAATTTTTACTTGTAACAACAGCATTTTTTCACAGTTTGTAACGGAAGATTCGGAAATTGAAGAAACAACAGAGGATCGTCAAGAAGAGTCAGAAGAACCAGACAAATATCATGAAAGTGCGTTGCGTCGTTTCGAGATTATCACCCTAAGCTCCCTTCCGTTTACCGCAGTTCATAGCTTTTTCATGGTTCGTGGGATTGAAATGATACGCCAAAATAAGTTTTCTCCCAAACTCTCCGATCAGAATTTTCGTGCAATCGGTATGTGTACAGCTTGCTTTTCACTGTTCATTGGAATACGAGATTGGTACATGATGCGTGGTAAAGTCCGATCCGAACCATTGATTCCACGAGAGCGCTTCCCTAAGCGTAGGCCGACGGAACCCAACATCAGTTTATCTAATGACAGAATCGTAAGGATTGTTGGCATTCGATTCTAATGGTATTTAATTACAACCCTGCTGACCAATTCCCAGCCCCCACCATTTGGGAAGAACCCAAAGGTATTAGTAATTATGCGTGTTTTATTCATGGGAACCAGTAATTTTGCTGTTCCAAGTTTTGAAAAATTAATCAGAGAAAAATTTGACATTGTTGGAGTGGTAACACAACCCGATCGACCGAGTGGCAGAGGAAGGAAACTACAGGCTTCCCCAATCAAGCTGATAGCTGAAAAGAACAAACTGAACATTTTTCAACCCGAGAAAGTACGGGAAAAATCCGTAGTTAGCCAGTTAAAACGTCTTGAACCTGATGTGATTGTTGTTATCGCCTTCGGACAGATTCTGCCAAGAGCCATACTTGATATCCCTTCATCAGGGTGTTTCAATATCCATCCGTCGCTCTTACCCAAATATAGGGGCGCAGCACCAATTCAATGGGCGCTGATAAACGGAGAAACAGAGACAGGCATTACTATCATGTTGCTTGACGAAGGAGAGGATACTGGGGACATTATCTTGCAGAAGCGCTCCACAATTGATCCGGAAACTGATGCAATACTATTGCATCAGCAACTGGGAAATCTCGCTCCTAACCTGTTGATCGACGTCCTAAGAAGATCGATCGATCAACTACCAATAACTCAACCACAGGACAATTCATTGGCGACATATGCCCCACAACTGACAAAAGAACATGGCAACGTCAACTGGAATAAATCTGCGGTTGAGATTCTAAACCTTGTACGAGGAACTGCAATTTGGCCACAAGCCCATGCATTCTTACGAGACAACTTGCATATTAAAATCCTTTCATGTTCACTCATGTCCATCAACAGCGGCAAAACTTTTCCACCAGGGACAATTGAAATAAGTAGAAATAAACAANTAATCGTACATACTGCTCGGGGTAAGTTGATCTTGGNTNAGGTGCAACCAGCGACCAAGAATAAGATGTCTGCTCATGATTTTGTCAATGGATATCGTATAAAAACNGGAGATCGATTTATTTCCTCATCTCAAAAAAACAATGATTTATAATATACTCAATTCGATTTTCAAAATCTTTTTTTCTCTCTTTATCATCATTAACTGTGTTGGCTGTTTTGTTGTCTTTTTGCTGATCCCAGAATGGATTCAGACCGAAGATATTATCACTCCTTCACTCATTGGCGAAACACATCAAAATGCAATGTCTATTGTCATGAAGGNAGGGNTAGCATTGGATAACCAAATAGAGCACAAAACAAGCCCAATAGAACACAAAACCCAAAAAGCTGTCTATGCTAAAGGCATCGTTATGGCTCAAAGTCCGCTGTCAAAGACAAAAATAAAACGGTCAAAGCTGATCCGAATCGTACTAAGTTCNGGGGCTGAAATGAACAGTGTGCCAAACGTAGTCGGCAAGGATATTCAAGCCGCCGAAAAAAANCTTCAAGAACTGCAATTCCGTCGTGGGTACGTTACCACCGTTTATTCGAACCAATATCCGAAGGAGAATACAGTTATCGCCCAGNCCCCGCTTGCAAATACAGTACTCCAAAGGTCAGGAGCGGTTAGCCTGCTTTTGAGTTTAGGAGCTCGTCCTCAGGTATTTGAAATGCCNAATTTAAAGGGAATGTTGGTGAATAATGTGCGCTCAATTCTCGAATCTCATGGCTTCAAAATCCAGTCAGTAGATTATGTTCTTCATCCTGAAATGCCGCAGGGACAAATTATCAGCCATCAACCNGCTATGGGAACGTTGATCCACGTTGGTCANCAGGTTAATCTTGAAGTTAGTGGTTCACATAGAAACCAAAATAAAAGAGGAANTTTTTATGTGATTCGATATGATGTTTTAATCGTCGGTGACAAACCCAAACACTTGGAAATTCATATTGAAGATGAGCTAGGCAANAGGAAAGTTGTTGATACTTATTACGAATCCAGCATGAAAATCCGTAAACCATACAAGATTTCTGGTAACGCCCGCATCTCGATATATGAAGATGGTCAGCGTGTCAAACATCAAGAGATCAAATGAAGAATGTCAAAATCGCTCCCTCCATACTCGCAGCAGATTTCAGTCAGTTGGGGGAGGATATACAGAAAGCAGCGGAANCGGGTGCTGACCTGATTCATTTTGACATTATGGATGGGCATTTTGTGCCGAATCTAACTATGGGAGTAGACCTTGTAAAGGCGGTCCGCCGATATACAGATCTTCCCTTTGATGTTCATCTAATGGTGACACACCCTCAGGACTATATCGAATCGTTTGTTGATGTTGGAGCCAACCTAATTACCATTCACGCTGAGATTGTGACTGCTCCGATTGATGTTGTGATTGGAAAAATAAAGTCACTTAACGTACTGGTGGGTTTGGCTACTCGCCCTCAAACCCCAATTTCAGTAATTGACCCATATCTTCCAGATTTAGATTTAGTTCTTCCAATGAGCGTCGAGCCTGGTTTTGGGGGCCAGAAGTTCATGTTGGATACCCTCGAAAAAATTAGTTATATCGATAAAAGAATTAAAGAAATTGGCAAGTCAATTGATTTGGAGGTAGATGGAGGAATTAATGAGAAAACNGCTCCGCTTGTCATTGAACGGGGGGCGACAATATTGGTTGCTGGTACAGCGATTTTNAAGCAAAGTAATTATGCGGATGCAATGAGTCAGCTTCGCCATTAAGGACAAATGAAGTGCGCAGTTTCATAATTTCGCCAGATCAAATTGATGGTAATAAAATTCGCTGTAGTGCTTCGGAGCAGAAACACATAACCACAGTTTTACGGATGCAACAGGGAGATCAGGTACGATTTTTTGATGGGACTGGCAATTATTATATTGCTACGCTTAAATGTGTTGATGAAAACAATTTCTTTGCTCAGATTGTCAATCAAGGATCTAATCCTCAAAGGTTACCAAGCATCACTCTATTTCAAGGACTAACTAAATCTAGTAAAATGGATCTTATTATGCAAAAGGCAACAGAAATTGGTGTTGATCAGATTGTTCCAATGGTTACAGATAGATCCATCATTAATTTGAAGCCTTCAACTTGTATACAGAAACATGCTCGTTGGCAACGAATCGCACATGAAGCTACCAAGCAGTGTCAAAGATTGAGATTTCCTGAAATACTTCAACCCCAGAGTTTTACAGAGTGTTTACTATCGTTCGGAGACTTTGATGAAACAATTATGCTCTACGAACATGAAAAAGTGAGGTCAATACAATCTGTCCTACGCGGTTTCAGCTCGCTGGATTCAGTCGCTGTCTTGGTTGGACCAGAAGGAGGGTTTACCAATCAGGAAAATGAGACCGCACTAGCTGAAAATTGCATTCCAGTAACTCTAGGTACTAACATTCTCCGTGCGGAAACAGCAGCGATTGTGGCAGTGGCTCTCGTTGTCTATGAACTCAGAGCGGGAGGAAGCAACTAAAATGCCGACAGCATCCATTCTCACGTTTGGTTGTAAGGTCAATCAATACGATTCAAATACAATCTACGATACGATGGTACGAAGTGGGTATGAAATTGTTGACCCAGAGAAGAATGCAGATATTTGCGTTGTGAATACCTGTACTGTAACAAATTCTGCTGATCAGAAAGCGCGTCAGATAATCCGACGGATTATCCGTAAAAATCCACAAGCAAAGATAATTGTTACTGGATGCTATGCGGAGAGCGACCGCCAAGCCATAAAAGCAATTCCCGGTGTCTCATTAGTGTTTGGGAACCGTGAAAAAACGGAATTCCAACGTTATCTAGATATGATCAACAGTAAAAAATTGTTGCAAATTGAACCGATCGTCCATGATGCAGTAAGGGAACATGCCAACTTTAGTATAGGCATAAGTAGTCCTGGTGACCGAACACGTGCTATTGTAAAAGTACAGGATGGGTGTAGTGCGTTTTGCACGTATTGTATTATTCCGTTCGTTCGCGGTCGAATGACAAGCCGACCGTTGACGGATATTATGGAAGAAGTTGGAAGGATTGCTACCGCTAATTGTAAGGAAATTGTTATTACAGGTGTTCACTTAGCATCTTACGGATTTGATATTGGGAGAAAAAAAACATTGTCAGACGTCCTTGAACAGGTTCATTCAATCGATGGCATCGAACGAATCCGGTTAAGCTCAATTGAACCGATGAATTTCCCATATAACCTAGCTGACTGCATGGCGGAATTGCCGAAATTCCAACCACATTTCCACCTCCCTTTACAGGCAGGATCAGATCAAACTTTGAAGAGAATGCGCCGTCGATACACAATTGAAGAATATGCTGGACTCGTTGAAAAACTGAGATCTCTGTTTCCAAGCGTTGGAATCACTACGGATATCATGGTTGGATTTCCCGGAGAGACAGATCGGGATTTTGAAGATTCCGCATCTTTTGTAGAAGAGATAAGCTTTAGCCAATTGCATGTATTCCGGTATTCTCCACGCAGAAATACACCAGCCGCGGATTACCCAAATCAGGTTGATCCTCAAATTTCCGCCGAACGCAGTAGAAGGATGATTGATCTTGGTAACAAACTCAGTGCGACATTTCGGGAACAAATGATTGGCAAAACGGTGAATGTACTAGTCGAAAACTGTAGGGAAGATAAAGGCAATCTACTAACCGGATTCAGTGGGAATTACTTGCGAGTTGCCGTCGATGCACCGGACACAGCAACCAATCAAATTCTTCCAATTACTCTGAAATCGCTTTCTGGTGAAACCCTCAGGGGAAGTATAGCCGGTTCAACAATAAATTCGTAGGGGATTATTAAATTAGGGAGTTGCTACTAAATGAAGACTTTTTGCTAGGCGTGATTTTCTCCTATTGGCAGTACCTTTTTTAATCACACCTTTACTGGCAGCACTATCGAGCAGGCTCGTTGCGCGACGATAAAGAGATTCTGCTTCTTCAACGTTTCCTGCTTCTATTGCCGCTTTGGTTTTCTTGACGATAGTCCTGACGGCGGATTTCCGCCTGAAACTTACATCCCTTCTTCGTTTATCTGCGCGAATGTGCTTGAAAGCTGACGACCTATGTGCCATCTGTTAGTAAACCCTCCTTTTGATCATGTATAAGTATGTACTAAGATTAGTCATTGTCTGTTTCTTCGGAACTTGTTTCTAGAGTCTCTTCTGCCAGTTCTTCCTCGTCTATCTCTCCATCACTCGTGGGGGTCAGAGTAGATTCAGTCTCCTCTATTTCTGATTCTGAATCATAATCATCTTCCTGTTGGACTGGAGCAATGGCTTCACGGAGCCTTACCTCCTCACTAGAAGGAACACGCTTGGACTTTCCCTGAACACCCTGAAGGGATGAAGCAGAATCGTCCTCGCTCATTAGATCAATAAAGCTTTCTCTCTCTTCATCATTCATAAAATTGTATTCATCATCGTCAAGTGACAAGTCTTCGCTTTCACTTTTAGCTAACTCTTCCTCAAACTCATCAAATTCTGGATCATCTTCCAAATCTCCATCATCTTCCATAACACTGTCCTCTAAACCCAGTTGTAAACTGTGAGTGCGCGCACTATTTTCAAGGATTGTATCATCGTCACTGATTATGTCCTCTTCGTATACATCCAATGCTTCATCAAGGTCTAGATCCGTGATGCCAAGTGACTCGACACTCTCCAACATCGGTTTCTTGGGGCTCCGTCGCTGCAGTAAAGTGGCTTCCGAACTCTCTGTATCGCCATACGTAGCATCTTCTAATCCTGCTAACACGGAATCAGGAAGTCGTCCTTTAATATCACCAAATCTCTCGACAATCTTGGAGAGAGCACGGTATTTCTCAATCTTGCTTTTATTAGCCTGATTATGATCTGTTTTGGCNCGNTTTGCTTCTACTTGCAAGCGTTGCAAACTNGCGGAAACCTTTTCAATTCGAACATCCAGATCAGCCTTTCTTTCTTCCTCTTGTTCGCAAATCTCCTCTGCTTCAATAATAGCCTGAGTTAAGTTTTCGACTAGGCTCCGAAGCTGATGAACATGATCACGCTTTTTCCCAAGAATATTGCGCTTTTTTTCAAGGCGATCAATCTGCTCTCTGAGATCAGTTTCCTCACGCTCTATTTCAGAAAGCGTCTTCTCATATATAACTTCAACTTGACTGGCGATGCTCTGCACTGGGTCATTCATTGGGACCCCCTATGATCTAGCCAATAAAAAATCCCTTACCATCAGCAAATTAGCTAAAATGATAGCATAGCAACCCCATTTTGTCCATAAAATGATTTCAAGCATTAGTTTAAGAATGCACCTACTCGCATGAGATATCCCTGAACCAGCTTTCACTCCCACGGACACAAGCCAACCCGAATTTGGTTGCCTTGTATAGCTTGTCGGAAGGCTTGATCTATTTCAGTTAAAGGGTAGGTATTGCCAACTAGGAGATCGAAAGAGTATTGATGCCTAGTTTCTCGAACAAACTCGATGGCATCCCCAAGGAAACGCGGATGATAGTTATGAGAACCATAGATTGTTAGACACTTACGTACAATTTTATCCATCGGAACTATAGTTTTTGCATGAGGGTAGACATATCCAAGCGTCAAATAATGTCCGCCGATCCGCAGCCAATCGAGACTATCTGTAAATGCTGAAGCAACGCCACTTACCTCAACAACCAGATCAACACCACGCTGATTGGTTAAAAAGAGCAATTCATCATTGATTTGGTCAGTGGATACCTCCGTGAGATTGAAAGTGTGTGTCGCACCAAAATTTTTGGCCATCTCTAGGCGGTCCGATCTGACATCGACGACTATGACAACCTCACATCCATAGTATCGTAAAAAACTAGTTGCATAGATTCCTAGCATCCCACATCCCTGAATCACAACACTATCACCAATATCGATGCCATTTAGCCCTGCTATGACAGTTGAAAGCGCACAATTGAGTGAGACCGATTCACTATCTGCCATAGAATCTGGTAACCGAAAAATGGCTGTACCTGGTTGCAAGCGAATATATTGGGCGAAACCACCATTCAGGTCACGAGGAAGAGCTCGCTGAGCATGACCATATTTTAAGAGTGTTTCACATTTCTGCGGTAACTGATAATATGTACAATTCAGACAAGTTCCGCAAGAGGATATGATACTCCATGTTATTCGGTCTCCTTCCTTCAGAGGGGAGCCATTAAAGTCAGTGGTGTTAGTCGATTCTGCCACTTGACCAACAGCTTCATGACCAAGGATACAAGGAATAGGAGATGTTCGCCGCCCAACGAAAGTATGCAAATCAGATCCACAAATAGCAGCAAGGTTGACCCTAACAAGAACTTCACCTGCATCAGATGGCCCAAGGCCACATTCATAAATTTCAAATGGCTGATTTGATCCGTGAAACAGGCTGATTCGTGCGGATCTCATTTGTTAGCGAGTACTTTTTCCGCTTTTTTATAGATTGGAGCATAAATCTTATCACGAGGCACGCAACCGGCAGGGTATTGACCAAGTGGATTTGCTTTCGCTCTCATAAGGGCGGTGCAATAACTCACCGCGACGCAAGATTTTTTCTTCAACATGCCACCGTTTTTAGCCGTATCTTCAGCAAAATCCGGGTAAGCTAAAGCACCTCGTCCAACGGCGACAAACCTAACATGCCCATCCCGAGCATTAGCTTCTCCAGCATTGACCACATAATTTTGGAGCCAACTATAGCCGGTGCCAACAATTGGTAGATCTGGATTGTCTTGCTGAACCTGTTTTGTCAGTCGAAAATGACGATCTACACCAATCAACGGATGTTCGGGGGTTTCATAACCATCAATCGGTGGCCTTTCAAACGGACGACCGATATGGGGATTGTAGTAAGGACTGCCCATTGATACATTGACTAATCCAATACCAAGTTCCTTAAGTAGTTTGATCAATTTCTTCGGCTCAGTCATATCCGAATTGGGAGGGTTATCTTCATCGACACCAAAACCATAAGGATACATTTCAAGCATCTCACTTGGCGTACCGATTCCCGTATTGACGTCTTGTGTGTAGGCTATTCCATCGTAGACGTTCAGTCGACTTGCGAGGATCAAATCGTTCCCAATTTCAGTCTGGATTTTGCCAATTATATTACGGATAAAGCGAGTTCGATTTTCAAAACTACCGCCATATTT
>NZUQ01000124.1 GCA_002697225.1 Candidatus Poribacteria bacterium | reverse complement strand
AATATGTGGAGACAATAGATATTCAACAATTTTGTCACTTTAAGAGGGCTAAGGTCAATGAAAAAACTTCCATTCCGTTAAACTGGATTTAGTTAAGGCTTACGTATTTGTGGCAGGCTAAAATTTCGAGTTAAGATATTCCTTCATGAAAACAAACGAAATTAGCTTTTTGAAATATAGTCAACAAAATTTTGAATTGAACATGGCAAACTTAACATAAAAAACGAGTACAATTTAGATTGGTTGAAGCGGAGGAAAAGCCTGCATTCATTGTGGTTTTCCCAATCAAGGTGAAACTGAATCCCATCACACTTCATATGCGCTTTGAACGTACCATTTTTTCCATTATGATGTTTCCTGTTATTCTTTAAGAGGCTTAGACACCTGAACCATAGATGTCTTTAGCTAGATAGATTATAGCAATACTCCATACGATAGTATTATCTATTGTGGAGTAGACCATTGATTTCATCTGTGATATTATTGGATTGTTTTTGACTTGAGTCAGTTTCGTGTCGGATTGTATCATCAGCGGAGTTTGGAGAGCAGGTCTCATCATGGAGGTACAAGAAAGGAGCGTGTTATGTCAGTGGTTCTAAGCCAAGATGATCTTGACTTCTGGGAAGAAAACGGGTTTGTGGTGGTACACAACGCGGTTCCAGATGAGAATTTGGAAGTTGCTGTGAATGCAATTTGGGATTTCTTGGGTATAGATGCTCATGATCCTGAAGATTGGTATAAGTACCCACCCAGAATAGGGGGTAGAAATAATTCACCAATTTCTCAAGCCGGTATGGTGGAAATTTATCAGCATCAAGCATTGTGGGATAATCGTCAATACCCGAAGGTGTATCGAGCATTTTCAGAAATATGGGAAACGGACAGACTTTGGGTTTCGCTAGATAGAGCGAACATGAAACCTCCCACTCGTCCCGATAAACCGGAATGGGACAATCGTGGTATGATCCACTGGGATGTAGACACGTCAAAAACACCGATTGCATTTGGTGTACAGGGTGTCTTGTACTTAACTGATACAACAGAAAATCAAGGAGGGTTCCAGTGTATACCGGGTTTCCATAAACAATTTTACAACTGGGTAAAAACACAACCAGCTGATAGGAATTTCCATAGTCCTGATCTAACAGACTTGGAAGTAAAACCGATTGCTGGTCAGGCTGGCGATTTGTTAATCTGGCATCGGTTACTAGCCCACGGTAATGGATACAACAGATCGAAAAAACCTCGCTTAGCACAGTATATTACTATGTCTCCAGCCAAGGAAGACAACCAAAATTCACGTCGTCAAAGAATTCAGGCTTGGCAGGAACGGCGACCTACATCGGGTTGGCCTGGAGATCCTCGGGAATGGGAACATAAACATGGAACAACCGCTGAATTAACATCATTAGGAAAAAAGCTATTAGGTGCTGAATCTTGGTAGCACCGAAGGCGAATACAAACACAGGTAAAACAAACAGAGAGAAAGTTGGACCAATCTCAAGGAATAAAATATGGATCAGAAAGAATATCTTCTTAATGATCAGCAAATGAAAAAATTCATTCGGGATGGATATGTGACTGTTCAAACTGACCTGCCGGTAGAATTTCATGCAGCGGTTTTTCAACAGACAGAAAATGTATTTGAAATGGAAGGAAATCCTGGCAATAATCTGTTGCCACGAATTCCTATGATTCAGGAAGTATTTGATGATAGGTGGGTTAATGGTGCTTTAACCAGTGTTCTGGGAAAAGATTATTATCTACAGCCTCACCGCCATTGTCATTATAATCCACCGAACAGTAACGGTCAGAACTTGCATCAAGATGGAGGGAAGCGTTGGTCACACTATACACGGTGGCTTCTGGCACTATACTACCCACAAGAAACACCCGAAGAATTGGGGCCAACAGGTATTATTCCGAAAAGTCATTACTACGGTAACAGGGACAGTATTAATGATGAGGATGAGATTCCACTTTGTGGCAAAGCGGGCACGGTAACGATTACCAACTATGATTTGTGGCACCGGGCTATGCCCAATAGCAGCTCTAAAAAGCGTTATATGATGAAATTTCTTTTCGCTCGAATGTCCGAACCGGAAGTTCCTTCATGGAACAATCAGGATACGGAATGGGCATCTACTGATATATCACAGTCGGATGCCGAAAACGATGTAAAAATGTTTCATCAGGTCTAGGAATGGCACTGTGGACAGACAAATGGTAACGGCCATTATCCTTCCTCTGTTACAATGCCGGATTCCACCAAAATTCGGGAGTTGGTAGAAGTATTAGGACAGGATTCAGAACCCAAATGTATCGATATCGCTTATGCGATCAGTGAATTCGGGGCAAACGCTGTTCCCGCTTTGGTGAAACAGTTAGAAAGTGAATCTGAGGATATACGTCGATACGCTTTTTGCGCTTTGAGTGCTATTGGAAAACCCGCAGTTAGCGCGTTGATAACAGCAACCCAACACCCAGATTGGTGGGTTAGAGCTAGTGCGGCAGAAACTCTCGGTAATATCGGCAACTCCGCGCAGGCAGCCGTCCCATCGCTGATCCGAGCTTTACAAGACGAATCCGAGCAAGTTCGACAATTAGCAGTAGAAGCGTTAGGTACAACTGGCCAACACGACTCAACGGCTGTGCCGAGTCTAGCATTGTCACTACAGGATGAAAACGAAAGAGTTCGTCGCAATAGTGTGTTAGCCCTAGCTCGTTTGGGACGATATGCCCATCAGGCAGTTAATGACCTTCAAATGGTCCTTAGCGATGATAATCGATATGTGCGTGGTGATGCAGTTCATGCATTACGACGAATCGACACACCAGAAGCTCGAGAAGTGCTGATTCAATTTTTGCTCAAGTCTCGGTGGTGCCCATTAACATCAAAAGAAAGCGGATATTGATAAGACTATAGATTCTTAAGTTAAAGCTGAACTTAGATCTAAAAACTGCGGGATTCAACAATGGAAAGAGTCGGTTTTATTGGAATTGGCAACATGGGACTGAGAATGTCGGAAAATGTCCTAAACGCAGGATATGATTTGACTGCCTACGACGTTAGAGAAGAAGCTTTAACGGAACTAGCAGATTTGAAGGCGCATATAGCGAAATCCCCACGTGAGGTGGGAGAAGTGTCAGATATTGTATTTATCATGGTACTCAATGGCCTGCAAGCTAGAGAGGTCGTTTGTGGGAACCGTGGATTACTAACCGGAATGAAGCCTGGCTCTACCATTATTTGTACGTCTACCATCATGCGTTCTGAAATAATAGAAATAGCTAGTGCTGTTGACGATCGAGGTATTTACTTTGTGGATTCTCCTGTAAGCGGTGGCGTCCCAGGAGCTACCGCTGGCACGTTAACCCTAATGGCGGCTACCAACAAAGATGTTCTTGACCAGTGTATGCACATCCTGAAAGTTGTAGGCCAAAACATTTATCACGTAGGTGAAGAGATAGGGATGGGGCAAACCGTCAAAGCCGCCTTGTCAGTACTGACCGGAGTTACATATGCGGGTATCTTTGAAGCGCTTATTCTGGGTGTAAAAGCTGGGGTAAAACCGGAAATATTGCATCAAGTGATCAGTACAAGTGTGGTGGGGAGCTTTCTTTTTCGAGACACAACGGAAAATATAATGGATCGAAATTTTACAGGACAAAGTCACATTGGAACGATGGATAAAGATCTGGGAATTGCCAGGAGTATGGCAAAGGATTATGGGGTTCCCCTATTTACCACCAGTGTTGCTCATGAACTGTTTCAGATGGGAAAAACAGTCAACCCTGATGAAGACAACTGGACCATAATTAAGGTTCTGGAAGAGATGGTCGGTGTAGAAGTCAAAAAGACAACCTCCTAAGGACTTTATTTATGCCCAGACAATACATATAGTTTCATAGCCCTTACTAATAATATCCTGGAATTTAAAAAGCTATCATATGATCAACGATAAATCACCAAACCTTTCTGACCAACAAATTACTGAATATTGGCAAAAAGGTCATCTGACTGTAGTTGGTGTTTTTGGCACTCAGACGATATATAATGCGATACAGGATATAGAAGAATGGAGCCGACAGTTCCTATCACAACTTGATGATGATAAGAAGAATTATTTTCTTGAAAAGAACATGCCCGGTCAGTTTCTCAGGAAACTTGATAATCCTGTGTATGAACGAAAAGTATTTCGAAAAATGGCTAGCGATCAAACTTTGGTAGATTGCGTGGAACAATTAATTGGCCAAGGGATCTGTATCTATTTCAGCCAAATATTCTGTAAACCACCTCTGGGAAGCTCGCCTAAATGTACTCACCAAGATAATTTCTATTTCGGACCGGATGATCACGACGGTATGGTAACAGCATGGATTGCGCTTGATGAATCGACTATAGATAACGGTTGCCTCCTCTTTGGTGAAGAAACGCATAAAGGTCCAGTTTATCCCCACATTGCACCGGCAGGTGAACCTTTCAATTTACAGGTTCCACCGGATATAGCTTCAGAACATTCGATGACACCCGCTCCAGTACCAAGCGGAGGCGTTTCCTTTCATCACGGAAACATATTCCACCAATCTTCGGCTAACCAAAGCAACACATGGCGTCGTGCAGCGGCGTTTCACTACGTCAACCGAAAAACACAACTTGTAACCTCTAGATTGCCCTATGACACTTCCATGGTAGTCCAAATTACGTAATTAGACCTCGGCTGTACTTACAGTGGATTCATTAGGATATTAAGTCTTCCAGCCTAAATAGGAAACATAGATGTCTGTCACCCCTTTTTCGTTTTTTGACGGAGTTGTGAATACTCTGAAAATTCTAACCCATTTCCAGGAAAACGGTTTCGCTATTCTTGAGAATGCGCTAACGCCTGACGACGTAAAGTATGTATATTGACCTTTTCGATCAAGATCGGCAGAAATTGGGTAGCCCAAACTTATGGCATCCTTTTGGTACATACCAAACCAGAAACTGTCATGCACTTGTTACTTCACCAGAGTTCGATAGACTTCTACGTCATGCCAATGTTCTCCCTTTCATTGAATTTCGGGAGGATCAACCTGCTTCTCCGAACTCTGTCTCCGTCATATGACACCATACAATGGGGAACCAAATCAAAGTTTTCATCGGGATCGATCACATGGGGAAAAACACCCTCTCCGCATGGATTATATGCAACTGATGGTTTACTTAACGGACGTTAACCAAGAAACGCACTGCTTTTCGCTTTCTCCTGAATCAGCCAATGCTCCTATCCTTAACACGGCAGGTCAATTGGATCGAAACGGCATTGTAGATTGTCATGGGGTGGCTGGTACAGTGGTATTGTTTTATATTGCTGTTCTCCATACAGCAACTGTCCGAGTTACAAAACACGAGCGTAAAACTGTACAGGCATATTATGGTCACCGTTCTCGTACGTTTCTGAGAAATTGTTCCATCATACCACCTAAATTCTAGTATTATCACCCGGATCAGAAAACACGAGAATTTCACGGTAACCTCAACGACACGACAAGAATATTTCTGCCGGCCTTCGAATCTGAACGGGATGAGAGTACAATTGTTGAAAGTGTTTTTGAATAATTGGAGTGGGCTTGATTAAGCGTGCTCCGAGTGACATACTACGCTTCAACCGAGGAAAAGAATTGTCTGTGAAAAACAACATAATGCGCGTAATCTGCGGTCTATTGATACTAGTTTGTATATCTTGGTGTGAACCAGTTTACGCTGAGAAGTTAAATTTGAGTGACAGTCGTATTATCAGCGAAATTGGAGTTGGTATTTTGGGTAGCATTTCTGGATGGTCAGTTGGTGTCCTGTTTCCCAATATTGCTTCCATATACTATCCTCATTCTTTCTGGCATCGTGCTAATACGTATCGCCTGACTGTGACAGTTTTCTCTGCACTGACGACATCAACGTCCGTTTATCTTGTTGGAAACACGGGCCAGCAAACTGGCTCTTTTTTAGCCACCCTGACTTGTTCCTCCATAGCGACATGGTTAGCTACTTCAGTTTTGGAGCCGACAAAATTGGCCAAGCTGAATGGTTCTTGGTTAGTTCATGCTGGATCTGTGGCCGGCGCAGTTATCGGTTTCCATTTAAGACGTCAGTCTAGAAAGGAAAGGACGATAACAAAACCAGCGCCGCCAATCCGAGTTAAACTGCTGCAAATTCCTTTTCAAACATAGATAAAAGCCCTAAAGTTTTTTTACTATAATCTTGAATTTAAGTTAAAATTTTATTATGAAAGAGTTTTCCAAAAATTAGTACCATCTTAAGATATTGAAACTAGGAGAATATAATGGAGTACACATTCCACCATATCCATCTTCGTTGCGAGGATGTTGAAGTTGCTGTAGCTTACTACCAAAAGATGTTTGACGGAACAATAACAGAACGAACAGAAGTTCGAGGTCTACCTATTGTTCGTATGAAAGTTGGTGCAGAGAATATCTTTCTATCACCCAAATTTGGTGATATGAACGTTGAGCCTAATAGCGATAATCCACGCTGGGGTGTTTACCAGCTTGCATTTATGGTTGAAGATCTTGATGCAGCTGTAAAAGATTTGCAAGCAAAAGGGGCAGAACTTGAAAATACTAGGCCTAATGGGTTGCCGCTAGCTTTCTTTAAAGGCCCCGACAATGTACAAATTGAACTAGTTGGATCCTCTTAAAGTTACTATTGAGATTGTAGAAGCCGATTTTCGCAGTTTGGGAGAATCAGCTTCTACAATCTTAATTGGGGCTTCGTTCTACCATAATTGGCCTATTGACCAGAAAAATGCCAGTGGCGACGAAGGCAGCGCCCACTAATAACGAAATTGTTATCGGTTCGTGGAAAAAGAGGTGTCCAAAAAGGACTCCCCAAAGCGGCGTAGTGAAAAAGAATGATGACAGGCGACTTGGTGGGTAGCGTTTCAGCACGGAAACCCAAACGATAAAGCAGAACCCAGCCACCACTATCCCTTGGTATGCCAACCCAAGAAACGAGCTATAGGAAAAGCCATAAGCTGCTTTCCCCCCTTCGAAAAACCAACTCAGTACAAAATAGGTAGGAACACCAATCACCATTTGCCCGAAAAGCAATTGAAACTGGTGCATCCGTGACATAAAGCGCTTCAGAAGTATATGGATCATGGCCAGCAAAAAGCCACTCAAAAGAATTATCAGATCACCTAAGTACCTAGTACTTAAATTGGTTCCTGACTTACCATAAAAGATAAAACAGACACCTACAAATGCTACTGCTAAACCAATGGTCTTGAAGGCAGTCAACCGATCGTGCTGAATAAAAAAATGAGCTAGAAGAGCAATAAATAGTGGGTAAGTATTGAGTAATAATGAAGCCCGTCCGACCTCTGTTAGTTTAGTTCCCCAGTTAAATGAGATGATCTGCGCTACAAAAACCATGCCTAGTAGAAATAAACGACTATAGTTTTCTGGCTCAGGTCGTAGTGGGATTCCTCTAATAACAGACCAACCAGCGACAATCATGATACCTATGGTAAAGCGTATGGCAGCAGCAGCAATGGGTTGAAATTCTTGCAGCCCAAATTTTACGGCAGGTGCGTTACCTCCCCATAAAGCAGCCAAAAATAAAACTAGGAGTATTACGTGTTTGGGAATGTGAACGTGAAATTGCTTAGTCATACAAAAAAAAGGCGATCATAGGATTAAACCGGATAGGCTACGGCTACTTCCGTTCAATACTATGGGACCGTAGCAAATTTTGAAATAGCTGCAAATGTTTGGCATGTGTGTGTTGGTTTCAAACCTGATGCGGCAGAATCTGGTAGTTAAGGCAAAATATCGCCAACATGTCAGCAGACTCATCAATGTTCCATTCAACTGGATAAAGTCGGTAACATTTGGTTGTAATGTGAATTGTACCGATATTCCTATTTGCTGGGATCAGGTTTTTCCGCCAAATGGATATCATCGCTCCCAAGGAAACCTGAAACGGCAAGGACTAATATCGATATAATTTTGATCGCTTGTGCAAGAATGTAGATCGCGGTACCATGGGGACAACCAGAGCCTTCAATCCAGCGATCCTCGCCCGGTGTAACCGCCTGTGCTGTTGTCCTACTTACCAATCAGCCCTCTCCATCAATATTGCTCGCTTACCAAGTGTGGTTACAGCCAAAGTTGATGCTAACTCGTATACACCATCACCAACCAGAGAACGTCTATATCCAATTTGTTCATCCGTTTTAAGACACTTTTTTTGTGGGTTCTCTTCTTTAGATTGGTCTTCTGATTATAACTTGGACTCGCAATTTTCTAAACCTTTAAGATTGTCACTGACAACAATTATTGATATAATTAAACGGTGTTCTTTTATAATAGCTGAGATGTAGGGATTGGAATTCAAATTGGAAAAATCAGTTATCCATCATCTTCAACAGTGGGATTCGAATCTATTCATGCGAATCTTCAACATGAATGGCGGGCGGTTGGTTAATAAATCCCTATTTTGGGTCTCCCGAAGTGGTGATGGACACTTGTACATTCTAATTATGTCATCACTACTGGTTTTTCGACCTAATGAATGGAAAATTATTTTTGTTTGTGGTAGTTGTGCTTTTACGATAGAGCTCTGTCTCTACTTCCTGGTCAAGAAAAAGGTCAAACGCGATCGGCCTTTTGACAGAATCGAAGGAATCAGCTTCTTAATTCAGCCTCCCGATCGATTTAGCTTCCCTTCCGGTCATACTGCTGGTGCGTTCATGGCATCCATCGTCCTAGGCAATTTCTATTCAGTCGTCATGTTCCCAATGCTGGCGTGGGCAACAGTTGTCGGTTTTTCCCGCATATATCTTGGAGTACACTATCCAACAGACGTTCTAGCTGGGACGTTATTGGGCATTGCTAGCGCGATGATAGGTCTTCACTTTATAACCTAAAATGTAATTCGATAAAACGTGGNNNTTTCTGATNCTCACCGTTGTCGTGTGTTTTTTNGAGGTTGAGTTTTGTNGCCGACAATATAGCAGTGATNGCCAGNATATCAACCCCTGAATCATTACTTACCAAGCTATGTTATACCTGTACCAATTTATTAATCAACTGCAGTTACTTATTTTATTACGGCAAGAACGTTAGCCTGCCCATTGAAGTAAAACAAAAACTACAATCGTNCACCGACGATAAAAATCGCTCATTGCTTGGGATGAGCGGGAACCAAAATGGGTTTAATTCCCAGTCATGGAAAGAAGTTTCCGGATCCTACAACTGGGAATCCGTCCAAAATCCAGAACTGACAACAGATATCATTAATAGCTGACANCGATCAATTAAAGATTAGTACTGAGATAAGTACGCTATCATAATTCNTCTAAAAAAACCTGATGGTTTAAACAGTTCTTGGGTGGTAATGTATTAATTAACCAAACAGTTTAGAGACTAAACATCTGCCTTGGTAAAAGTGGGAATTCTAATGTTGTCGATTTTTCGCTGAGTAGTAAGCAGTGGTTTCTTATTTTCAAGTCATGATTTGGGTTGAAAGGAACTCAATTTGGGCGTTTCTTTGCCAGCATTATTGCTCGGTGTTTGTCTGTTGATACTGGTTTGTTTTATTGTTTCGTATGCTGAACTAGTCATTTCCTATATTCAGATCGGTTTTTTGCAGTTTCCTCCAGTTGTAATCGGCCTCTTCTTTTTTATTGTTATCATCAATCGCTTAATGCCGCGTCTGAATCAGCGATTGAAGCTCTCCTCGCGTGAGTTGATGCTGATTTACTGTATGATGCTGATTGCTTCTTTAATTTCCTCACGTGGTCTGATGGAAAAATTGATTCCTGCACTAGTGGCGGTCAACTATTTCGCCAACGAGTCTAACAACTGGGCGGATCTCTTTTTCCCTTTTGTTAAGGATTGGCTGGTCCCTTTTGATCCTAACCGGAAATCGGAGCAAAAAACNGTAATTGATTTCTATGAAGGAACAATCGATGCAATCCCATGGGGGGAGTGGGTGTCTCCNTTGCTAGCTTGGGGGGTTGTGGTGTTTCTGGTTTTTTTTGCGTTCCTTTGCTTAGCAACCATCATCAGGAAACAGTGGGTCGAAAACGAGAAATTGTCCTTTCCACTGGTACAGCTGCCATTGGAATTTGCCAACCCAGAACGTCGTTTTTTTAGAAATCGCCTAATGTGGTTGGGTTTTACTCTGCCAACTTTGGTCTTTAGTCTCAATGGACTCCACTCTATTTTNCCACAAGTACCCAGTTTACAACTCAGATATGTTCTCAACGATTATCTGAACGAACGGCCATTTAATGGTATTTTTTACACCCCGATTTTCCTGTCCTTAGCTGGAATTGGTTTTTTCTACCTGTTACCAACACAATTACTGTTTAGTCTGTGGTTCTTTTTTCTGTTAACGCGGATGCAGGATGTAGTTGCTGCCCTATTCGGATTTCGGGTCAGCAACATGCCTTTATATCCAACTCGGCTGCATATCGGTTATCAGATGGCAGGGGCCTATATAGTACTAGTGATCTACTTTGTGTATACCGGTTTCCCCCATTTGAAGGAGGTTTTCCGCGCTGCCTTCAGGTGGCATCGAAATGCAAGTAGTGAAGTGAAAGGTGAAGACGAACTGCTGCCCTATTCAACTGCGGTATGGGGACTGATTCTCAGCCTGCTGGGGGTGGTTCTGTGGATGACCTTTGCTGGAGTAAACCCTGCGTTTGCACTGCTCCAAGTGGTAGTCTACATTGGGGTTGTAGCAATTGTAATGGCCAGAAGTACAGCTGAGGCCGGAATGCTGATGACAGAAACCTCTTTTCGCCCAATTGATATCTACCAGATCTTCGCGGCAAAAAAGACGCTAGGTCCGTCCAGTTTAACGACTCTCTCCTTTTTTGATGCTATTTTCACCCGTGACCAACGTGGATTGATCCTAACTACCTTCCTAGATAGTTTGAAGATTAGCCAGAGTATCAAACTCAATCGGCGGCTCCTGTTGGTTGTTATATNGCTTTCAATTGTTTTAGCCTNTATTTGCGCTGCGTTAATTCATCTCTGGTTGCCTTATCGACAAGGGGGNAATTATATGTACTCTTACGTCTACCGTGCCAATCCCATTTGGGCCTTCCAAGANAACGCCTCCTCCCTAGAAGGACTACAGACAACCTCCAGCCTAACGGCATTAATTTTCTTTATCGTTGGCATTAACGTCGCCACTGGATTGATTGTGATGAGGTCCCTTTATTGGTGGTGGCCGCTTTATCCACTTGGTTATGCTTTATCAGCTTCCTGGTCGTTGATTGTTTTCTGGTTTCCTATTTTGGTGGCGTGGCTAATTAAGACACCGATTTTGAAGTACGGTGGACTCGGACGTTATATATGGTTGCGTCCATTCTTCCTCGGCTTGATATTTGGCGAGTTCAGCATGGCTGTTGTCTGGACAGCGGTCAGTTGGATATGGGAAGTGCCTGCCCCATTTTTCCCTTGGCCCTAAACCAGATCACTAGCTATTCGGAAACTGATATAGTTAAGACGATAATGTGGCCGTTGAGCAGCGCGATTGGCACACCGTCCGCTAAATTTTCCGTTAGAACTCCACGACCCTCCACGGATTACCTTTCGGTTTCCGTCTTGAGCGCCTCTTGGTGCGTGAGAGGGTGCATATCTATAGGTCTGAGGATGGAACCAATCCCANCACCACTCGTAACAGTTCCCCGCCATGTCGAAACATCCATAGGGACTTATTCCGGACGGATGTTGGTTAACGTCGGTTAATCTTTTTAGCTTGGTGTTGCCGAAATTGCCTTTAGACGGATCCCATTTAGAAATTATTGTGTTGTCAATGAGCTCTGCCCAAGGATATTGTTGACCAACATCACCACGTGCAGCCTTTTCCCATTCTGCTTCAGTGAGTAATCGATAGGTTCCTTTAGTTAATTGGTTCAGCCAATCTAGGAATTTTTTTGCCTCGAACCAACTAATGCCAGTAACCGGAAAGTGTGGCTGGTTAAAACGTGGATCATCCATGTAGACTGGTGTTTGGTAATTAGTGGCAACCACAAACTGATGATATTGGATGTTGGTGATTGGATACTGCCCTATCAGGTAAGTGGGTAACGTTACTTCTCGCTGTGGTTCTTCCTCTTCCGATTTGCTGCTGTGAGTACCAGGGATGGTCCCCATGAGGAACCCTCCCTCTGCTACCNTCATCAATGGATAATCAATCTGATCAATAANAATGCTTGGTTCTTTCATCTTCCTAGATGGTACTGATAAATTAAGACTTGGTCAAGACCTTNGANGATTGGGATTGCCGTTGACTGTCAAATTCCTGTAATGTACAATTCGAATTCATGCGGCGGACCATACTCGTTTTCAGTTTANTACTGATTTATCGAACGGCTCTGCCGGANATCCCTATATCTATTGATGGCCAACTCGTAGTAACAACCATTCAGGTTGGTATCCAAGCGTCGGTAGTAGAGATCTACGCTGCTGAGGAACTTCAGATTTGGATTAAGCNGCTAACCGGCACTAGGCCATCANTCATCACCACCAGCCANCTGCATGCGACACCTACCCTAATTTCCATCGGNACACCNGAATCCAACCCAGAGGTTAGAAAACGNCTGAATCTGCCAATTGACCTAGGCAACGAGGGTTACAGGATCAAAAGCTTTGAGGCTGAAAATAGGATCATTGTCGGTGCCCATTCAGCCAATGGTGTTCTCTACGGCTGTTACCACTTGTTAGAGTTGATGGTGTCCGAGCGAACTGAACTTGCTACAGCCGATTTGGATTTTATCTTTTCTCCGCGTCCCAATTTGGCTCTCTCCTCGGTCGACCAGAGATCACGTCCTTTTTATCCTATTCGAGCTGTGCTGGAAGTCAACGATCCAGATTGGTTGGCACGACACCGGATCAACATGAGTGGTGGGGAAGGGGTTTGGAGCGGAACTGGCATTGATGATGGATTGGGAACAGCCTTTCAATATGTTGACTCAGCACGCTTCGAATTGTTTCAAGATCTAACAGGTCAGGAGCGCCGACAAAAGATCGAGACTTTACGGAATCGGTTTGACTTACTGCATCGACGAGGTATCGATTCCTTCCTATTTATGTATGTCACTGGTGAACCAACAGAAGCGCTAATCCGGAATCGTCCCCAGTTGCTAGGGGAGCCTGTTCCTTATGGAGGATCAAGGAACAGTGTTAGTTACAAGCCACTCTGCTGGTCTAAACCGGAATTACATCAATTGGTAGCGGATTTGGTAGAGGAAATTGTTGTGACTTACCCCACTTTGTCTGGGTTTCATCTCCGCTGTTGGGGTTACGAAACACGATCCTGCCAAGATTGTCCACAATGTGGAGGACAAAGCGAGTCGGGACAAAAATTGCTGTGGAAACTGATATTCACCATCACCCAAACTGCTCTAAAAGCTCGTCCCGATTTCAAATTTTATATCTCAGGATACGACAGGTTTTGGTTGAAAGATCCCGATAGTAGTTACGCTGCACGCTTGCCTCAAGGGACGGTCTTCTCGCAAAAATGGGGATATGATGGTGAGCCCACCGACCAACCCAACCTNTCAACTAAGTTNTTGAACAGATTGGGNGNNTTGGAACACCAACTNATNATTTTATCACATGAAGTAGAGGAGGTAATGCCATTATGGATGTTGGAAGGCGACTTGTTCGTTAATGGTGTTCGACGTTTCCCCACCACGCATCAGCAACCCGGATTAGCTGGTTTTACTGTACAGGGAGCAGAAGTAGGGTTGGGTCAGCTAGACCGTTTGCTCAGTGCACGAATCAACTGGAATCCTAAGCTAGATCACCTNCAACTAATGCGCGATTTCTTAACTAACCGTTACCAANTTGAATCGGCCNACCTAATACTGAAATCACTAAGGATTAGTGGTTGGGTATTATCCAATTACTTCACCGATTATGCGGGAACACTGACTGTTACCGGTCAATACGGTANAGGGTCTGCGGGTTTTGCCACTCGATTTTGGGATATTATTGGTCAGNCTGCAGTAACTGATATNTTCTCCATTCCAGATGGACAGCAAGCAGATTACGCTGTTAATCGTNTAGCAGGTCTTCTTCCGCAGATGCAAGAAGCCAGTAATTNAGCTAATNTGGGACTAACAAAAATGAACCCAGTCAATGTAGAAACAACATATNACCTGAAGGATACTCAGCGTTTGTTGCAGATGTGGACTGCTTTCTTTGAAAGCCGATTGAGTTTAGCAGAGGCTGTTCAACTAGGACATAAAGGAGGAAAAGTACAACAAGTTCAAGACAAACTCAACAGTGCTGCCGAATATACCCGCTCAATGATACCATTGATCAAATCCATCGACAAATTTGTTCCCGTTTTTGGTTACTCGCGTCTTACTGTCGAAACTAGCTTGGTGGAAAAATTAAACGCTGAAGTTACGCTGATTGATAATTTCACGCCGGAAACCATCATACACCCAGTTGAGGCTCACTCTCTTAATCAAGTTGAAATGAAGATATCAGGTCTTCTCAATTTCCCTAACCCTTTGAAAGACAAAACGACCTTCACCTACCAACTTAGCCGTACCATAGATGACGTTTCAATCTCAATCTACACTAAATCCGGGCGCCTGATCTGCCAACTTCAAGCCTGCTCTAGTCGAAAAGGCTATAATGAACAAGAATGGGACAGTAGAGATCAGGATGGGCGCCAATTAGCCAATGGTATCTACTTATACAAAATCTTGGCGAAAGATGACGAAGATCGATTGCAAGCTTACGGCCGGATGGCAATCTTGAGATAAGATTTTCCTGTATTGTTCTTAGGTCATTGATGTTAAATGACCTAGGAAAGCAGGTAAAAATCAAAATTCATCCACCGATTTTATACCGTTACCTTAAGATTGGGATACTTCATAATTGTTTTTACTGAGCGTTGAAGACAAGCTTGCAATCAAGAAGGAAAACAGTGTGTCTTGAACTTGATCGAGATCTAAATATTTGACTTAGATTGACAACCATCAACGTTCATACAAGTNCCGGTCACCAAACTGGCACGTTCAGAAGCTAAAAACACTACTACGTTAGCAATTTCCTCTGGTTTGCCAAATCGGCCCAATGGCATATCATTCTTAACAAAGTCAGCGATTTTTTCTGGATCTTCTTCTTGTCGTCGGGCCCAAACTCCACCAGGAAACGCAATCGAACCTGGTGCAACACTGTTGACCCGAATATTCTCTGGGGCAAATTCGCATGCCAATGACTTGGCCATACTGATCTCAGCCGCCTTAGCGGCGTTGTAGGTAATATGGCCTCCTCCCTCACGACCATAGATAGAAGAGATCATGGTAATAACCCCACCTTTTTGCTTTTGCATTATTGGAATAACAAATCTGCTCATTCGAGCGGCGGAAACTAGATTCAGATCAAGTAATTGATGCCACTCCTGATCAGAAATCTCAAGAGGTGGCGTCAAGCGGCTCCCACCAACATTATTAATCAATACATCAATTTTTCCATATCTTTCCAATGTGTTAGAAAAGAACGCTTTAGCTTCTTCACCTTCTGTAACNTCAGCAACTGTGCTCAAAACATTGNCNCCATGAGTTTCNATCTCCTTAGCGGCGTTTGTCAATGTTTCTTTTGTCCTCCCACAGATACTTAATTGTGCTCCTTCCTCTGCAAAACCAAGTGCNATTGCTTTGCCNATNCCGCGGCTAGCACCAGTAACCATAACCACTTTATCCTGAAGTTCAAGATTCATCTATTCTCTCCATATAGCATGNCCATTTTGACAATAGCATACCACTNTTTANTGGNATGCTGAAGGATACTTTAATAGTTACTTTAATAGTTTCTATTAAACAATNAAAACCCACTACTNTGATAGCTGAACNAATCATCTTAGTACTGCCTGAAAAAACATNACTATTGTTTCTTAGACTCGTTCAGAATTGATNNAATCAGAGAATATNACTTGCTTGTCANAACGCTTAAAACACAATGTTCTTGCNAGCGTTACTCTTGCAGGAATATAATATCAGTCACATCNATCAAATCTGTAAATCANTTCTTTATAAAGCGGAAACACTNATCNGGAGANACAAATGAGAACNGCAAATCCTGCTTTAAATAACAACACTTTTAGTCAAACTGGCTATGTNTACCAAACTGATGACAAAATGTCAATTCAGGGNACAGTTAATAANACCACTGTACTCTTATTTATNACGATGCTAGCTGCTGCCTTTACTTGGTATTTGACTCAAATAGATTCTAGTNCCACGAAAGTTNTAATGGGGCTAGGCGGTATCCTTGGTTTTATTATGGCTCTNATTACATGTTTTAAACCAGCGTGGTCACCTACTACTGCGCCTATATATTGTTTATTTGAAGGCTTATTTTTGGGAGGTTTCTCTGCTTTTATCAATGCTNCATATCCTGGCATNCCACTACTNGCAGTTAGCCTGACTTTTGGGATACTTTTCAGCCTGTTAATGGCATATAAGTCTGGTTGGATTCAAGCGACCGAGAACTTTAAACTCGGGGTAGTTGCTGCAACNGGTGGGATTTTTNTGGTTTATTTGGTTTCTTTTATACTAAGCCTTTTCGGTGGTGGAATTCCCTTTATCCATAGTTCTGGTCTGATCGGCATTATATTCAGCCTTTTTGTTGTGGGTATCGCCTCACTAAATCTTGTACTTGATTTCGATTTTATTGAACAGGGTGCGGAAGACGGAGCCCCAAGGTACATGGAGTGGTATGCAGCTTTTGGACTGATGGTTACTCTGATTTGGCTTTACATCGAAATCGTTCGNTTATTGGTTAAACTTCGTAGTAGAGATTAAGTCGTTTACTAGTACCATTCTAATCTAGGGATTTCTTTTTTCCCATTGATATTAGGAGGGATTAAGAATCCAGTGAAAGTGAAATCGTATCAACCGGACGGTTCCAAAGGAGGATTCCATTTTTCAGAAACCCAGTTATGTAAAGGGGTTTACCCTGTTCCCTGATACGAGTCATCTTGTCTTTGGGTTGTGGTATCTTGAGTCAATCCAAAATCCTGCCATTCCACCTTAACACCATAAAACAATTCGTATGCGATTCTATCAGGAAAAATCACGACCACTGGTGACATCAAGGAATATCAATCACGACAATAATACGTCGATACATTTACCAAACTAGTATGTGCCTAACTCTTAAGATCAACTTCATTAACCCTCCATCAAGGAACTAATAGGACATTCACATGGATCAATAACAATGGACGGGTGGCAGGAAACCGTTGAAAGTCTTACTGAATGGAGTAAGTGAAGAAGATTTAATAGTTGTGAGATCATAAAATGATGAAACCAATTAAAGTCGAATCCTTTATCAGAACTTCTCGAAGAAAATAATGACAAGTAATTTATCACCAAAAAGCCTGAACTATGTACTTGAAATCAGTAATTAAATATCTTATATCCTTTTTGGACTTCAGTGTGTTTTGATGAAATAAGAATTACCCTGGTAACATAGTGTATCCATCTCCTACAATCATACCAAAAACCGCCCATACACCACCGATAAAACAATCACCAAGAACCAGTCCGAAAAAGAATGGTTTCGCCTGCCGGAACTGTTTCAAACCTCCATACTTAAGCAACGTAGACTTGACTAACCATCCGATAAAGATTGAAAACCATAGGTTGTTCAATGGCCATTCTCCCGGTGAAGAAACAAATCCGATTGGATGTAATGGCCACCAGATAAAGTTGTTACGTATCCAATATAGACCAGTCATTATAATTGCGCCAACACCAATAAAACCGAGGTTCACCCAATTGGTTTCGGTTGGCAATTGAAATTGTGTTTCCAACCATCGAAACGGAGTTTGTGGTGCAGTGACAAAAGTCCAATGCTGCATGTTCAATGCACCCGTTCGGTAGACGATCCACAGGAAAGTTATACAAGTTAAGCCAACTGCTAAGGTCAATGCAAGNACTATTGACATAAGCAATTGTTTCCCGTTAACTTTAGCCGTATCTGCCATCTTGAATATGTTACTAACATGGGGCATCAAGAAACCACGCTTNGTCCGAAAAATTGCCGCAGGTATGGTCAAAACCGANAGGTTATTTCGTCCAATGCCTCCAGATCCCAAGGCAGTATAGTANAAATCAANAGCACGGAAGGAACTGTTGATGTGCAAGATGCCACCGGCAATTACCATATAGGTTAGCATTATTGAAGANATTCCCATCAAGANAACTACACCGAAACAGAGAACCAGGGATGCNCCTGCCAAGTGNAGTAAAATAGAAGGAATTAAAATACCAAGTAAAAGACATGGAAGGATCCATGGTTCCGAGATNGGTTCACTTGGNTCTAACTTTTTTCGACTAAAAAATGTTCCTAGCATTCGAAGTAGATGGTGTCTTCCAACCCAAACAAAGTAAATTACGGATACAATATAACCTCCCATCTCCATGTGCGAAGCATAAGCACGACTACCATAACCCATTGATCTTTCCATCGGTATGGCAAAAGCGGTGCCAATGACCAATTGCAATCGGTAGAGTAAGAAAAAGGCCCAAATNCTTAAGGCCACGTCCAAGCGAATTAGGTAGGTGAATCCGATCATAGAAGGAAAAAGGTATAGCCATAATGGNAGGACAGCGCTCCACGGTTTTTCACTTAAATAGGGGTCTAAACGTAGTTTTAAGGGAAGGATCGGGAAAGATGGAAAATAAAAGTNCAGACCATTGCAAGCNTGTATTAGGACTGGNATTGAGAACCCAANCCANAACAACCGATTCTTAAAAAATGAATTGAAATAGTTGACCGNTGNNGGTGGAGATACCATCTCATTCGGTAATTNTGCCAGAGGGAAAATATATTTTTCACGTTCGATCCACTGTCGACGAAAAATCACACTCAAGGTGATCATCANTAACCACAANCCACCGATAACACCCATCCAAAANATGAGTGGTTTGATCCAAGAAAAATAGGGTATTGGCATTCCTTCNGGNTTTTTTTCATAGAAAAAACGAACCGCATCAGAGTCTACNGGTGCTAACCAGTTTGAGAAATANGGTCCGAAAAGTGTCTGCCAATCGTTTTCTGGTGTGGCGAAATATCGAAAACCAACCANGAGTGGAAACAACCACCTTGCTAATCCAACTGTTGGAATNCCAATTGAGACCAACATCATACACCAGATGGTNATCAATTCTGTCTCACTCAGNATCCACTTGTGACGAATAACTTTCAAAACTGGATTAACCAACAATAAAGTTAGCANAAGCAGAAAAACCGATCCTATCGGAAAATGATTTCCTGCCAAAAAAGTACCTTCGATCAGGAAATCGTTGTAAGGTACTACAATACAAAATAAGACAACACAGACCAAACCAATTACTACGGAACGAGGGGAAATATCGTGTTGAAAGGGAGACTTNGACAAATCCATTGTATCCTCTCCATCTGTCAAAACGAGAATGATACCGTTGAGATCTACTTTACTTTCATGAATCTACTAAAACGTTCCAACAGAACAATCTGGAACAATTTCAATATAACATTCTCATAGGTTTAAGTTTATCACGAACACGAATAACATNGAGTGGCATACTTTCNCATCTTTNGTCAGAGGGATGGTGTCGAATCGAAGTTTAATGAAAGATTGACAAGAGTCAAAAAGATGACAAATATGGATTCATNAACAAGAAGGGTCGTTTCCCATTCTAAATCAATGAGAAAAATACTCCGACAGGATCAAGAGCTTAGTTCAAATGGTTTAATGTTTACGTAACCATTTTGCTTTTACAAACACAAAGATATAAAAAGATTACCTAACTTCTTAGGTAAAAGGTGTATTCTTAAATGTCCGAACATAGGTGACAGTTTAACTATTCTACCTACTGACTAAGTCATATTGGAACTGATGATGGCGGGTTATGGTTTATATCTTGTCATCTGTTTGATATCTAAAACGTTTCAGACAAAACACACCAAAACCAGGAGAAACAATAAGTGAAATACAAGATGCTCTTTTTAATCAGTATGTTGATTCAAACACCGTATTCAGACAGTAAAGATTTACCACCAGCTATCAACCTTGATGGGGTACCAGCTACATTCGCAGATGTCAAATATGGTTCACATGAAAGAAATTTACTTGATGTTTGGTTGGTAGATAGTGATGTCCCAACACCAATTGTTGTTTTTATTCACGGTGGAGGTTTTACCGGAAGTGACAAGTCTCAAGTGTATAAATCAAAGAATATACCCCGATTTTTAGATGCGGGAGTTTCCTTTGNAACAATCAACTATAGGTATATGAATTATACTGATGTTCGNACCGTGATGACATGCCTTAATGACGCTAAACGATCATTACAGTTCATTCGTAACAAAGCTGATGAATGGAATATTGACAAAAGCAGGATTGGTGCTTATGGAAACTCTGCTGGTGCGGGTACTTCACTNTGGCTTGCTTTCCAGTCNGATATGTCTGATCCGAATCATTCAGACCCAGTNTTAAGGGAATCNACCCGGTTAAAGGTGTCAGGNGCGTTTNCCACCCAAGCCACCTATGATATCCTAAAGTGGCCAGAAATTCTCCAGATTCCGGTCAATTCGGAACTACTTCTCATGTTTCTTAGCGCTTATGGGTTACAAGATGTGTTTCTCAACACTCAACAAGGTACGGATTCATTCGGCAAAGAGTTAGACGCAATCCGAAAAGATGTGGATCTTCTCNGTTTAATGTCGCCGGATGATCCACCTATTTATGTTTCTAACGGACAGCATGGAGGAACACCAGAGGGGCTTGATCATTTGCTCCATCATCCTCTCCATGCAGTTGCTTTAAAAACACGGGCAGAAGAAGTTGGGTTGGAAGCCGTAGTGTACGCCGAAAAACTCGGNATCGTACCCGATGAAGAAAAACAGGAAACACTGGTTTCATTTTTTCTTCGGCATTTGACAGACAAATAGTAAAACGNTGGGGCTTAATCCCCTTCGTCCCTCCCCTTTGTCCCGTAAATTACCTCTCTAAAAATTAAAAAAGCAGGAAAGGATACCTATGAACAGAAGTATCTACCGAACTTTTACGTTGACAATCAACTTGGTTTCGTTTCTGTTTTTGACCAGCTGTATCAATGAAACTGTCCAGGATGGAAAAACCATCTTCCAATACGAGACTTGGGTTGGACTTACCTCACTAGTAGGATCGATCTGTATATGTATTNTCGGACTCATCGGAGTACTAACTACAAGTTTTCCCAAATCTTTTGGTTGTTGGCTCTGCCTGATCATCGGCCCAGGCCTACTGTTTGGATTGGTTCCGGGATTATTCACAGATCAACTTGTGGTAAGTAGCAATGGCTTCACAACTGAAAACCAGCAAGAAATCATTTTTGAAGAAACTAGTAAAATCTCGATCAAGAAAAGGGGTGATAATAAGAAAGCCGGATACAANCTCCACTTCGTGATGAAGGACGGTAAAAATAGAGTCGTAAAAAGCTCTGATCTAATGGTTGAAGCNCTNCCGATAATAACCAATAAAGCTCAGACGAAAGGTGTAGAGGTTCAGCGACTTGCTGATTAAATGAGTTCACGTTTTATNGTGCTGATTGTCTTTGTTTTTACAACAGTATTATTGACTATATCATTCGTAATTTGGGATAGTTATATGTATGAATGAATCCACGTCACAACAATTCGAACCGATAATCTGCAACCTCAAGTCGACTGGCCACACCACTAAAACGTATAAATTTCCGATTTCAGTCAAAAGTGTCTATTTCCCCTCATAAATACCTTACTGAAAATATTGTTCAAATACAACGATTAAAAATACAGAGAGGTANTTAAATGAGACACAATGGTATACCGAAATCGGCAAGANACTTCATCAAACTAAAATCAATGAAGTATCAAGGAATCTATACGAGTATTGTCGANCCTCGATCAGTGATGTCACTGAACAGGCCCTACGAAATCACACAGACTCTAATCAAACTCGATTGAGAAAATACTACCTCGATAAATCGAAGTACTTCCAACGAGAGTTTTTTCAGACTATGTAGAGAAGTCGTTAAAACCCTTACTGTGTNAGGATTTCAGGGTTAGAAAATGAAATTGTACTAATCGGTAAATCCGTATCAACCGGAAGTNCCCACTTGAAAACAGTCAGCGAGCGCAATTCACGAACCCAAATTCGATTGTTGGTAACCGCCAGGTGTGCCCAAGTTGAGTCATCGCTGATTTTCCGTGAGTCTAATAACTCAAATTCTTCTGGATTAGCCTTAATAAGCAATAGAACACCACGATCATTCAAGGCAATAATCAGGTTATCTTGCGCTATCATGCTCATATATTCGCCAAAACGTTTGGAAGTTATCCATTCCCGTTTTCCCGTCTTAATATTAAAACAGGCCATTCTACGGTTTCTTAAATGNAGGTAGACATGATCAGAAATTATGATTGGTGATGACATGTAGCCCTGCGCGGGATCTTTCCATTTCTCCTTGATGTTCCATGAGTTTTCGGTCTTATTTAGCTCAAAACCAAACGTCGCTCCACCATAAGAACTGGTAAAAACCAAGTTTTGGTGAATAGTTGGCGTCAAGATGTTCATTCCACGAAAGGCCGGTACATTATGTGACCAAAGTTCATTCCCCGTTTCCAGGCTTACTCCAGCCAAAACGTTGCGGGTTTGTACAAGAATTTGCTCTTGATTGAATATGGAAGTCAGATAAGGTGAAGAGAAGGCACTATTGTACATCCCTCCATCATCCTCTAAGCTCCACCAAATGACTTCACCAGTATATTTGTCGATCTTAACAAAGGAAGCTCCAGCCTGAACATAAACATGCTGATCTATTACCAAAGGTGAGGAGACAAATCCAAAATTAGGCAGAGGTGTAGAAATTGATCAACAAAGTCCAATTTCCAGATCACCCGTCCATCTTCTGAATGAAGACAAAAAAGCACATCACGCATCCCCGATACGTATAATCGCTCTCCGTCAAAGGCAGGTGTGGAACGGATCCAAGACCCTCGCTTACCAGCAAAAAAGGGAACTTTAATTTTTCCTTCCCAACTCGTCTTCCATAATTCTTGACCATTCTGTCGATCGAAAGCGCGGACAACCTCATACTTCTTATTTTGAGTCTCCGTAACGAAAACCATGTTTTCACTTAAGACCGGACCACCATAGGAAGGACCAAGTCTTACACGCCAGAGTGTGGTTAAATGTTTTTCATCTAAACTAGTTAGCCATTGACCATTTTGAACCTTACCATCCCTAGTTGGCCCTCGCCACTGAGGCCAAGAGTCCTGAGCAACAGAAGAAATTGGCATTATTAAAACAGTAATGACAAAGAAACGTATACTCCACATCAATTTGGCATGTTTTTCGTGTTTTTTGTTCAACATCTTAACTTGATTTAACCATCCGATTATTTTGCAATTTGACATTTCTGAAAACAGAATTGCCTTATAAAATTAAGGGTAACTTCTATAAACTGCCCGAGTCCAATTTTTTTCCATTGCGTGACCATCTCTTTGACTCTGGACGTTATCCTGAAAACTAAGGAGAATTATAATAAAGTCCGGTTAAAAATCTCAGGCAGATACATGGGATTTCGGCCGTGCTTTAATCGAAACGTATATTGTGATCTAACGTTTAAATATATTGAAATTGAAAGATATGCCTTAATAAATTTCGTGAAGGAATTATCGCAATCTAAAAACCACCTGTATGCGGATTCCTATTTTTTTCGAGTTCTTATAATAAAAGTTAAGCGAGGTTTGGTCTTCGAGTTTGCCACCATTATCCGAAGTAATGAACACACAGAGCACACACCATCAAGTTCAACATCTGAGAAAAATCCCAGAAAAACAGATTCAAACTGCAATTGAGCAATATCTCGGTATTCTCGAAAAAAGGAAGCTGTTAGTCTACATTAAAAACAACAGTGGTGGGCTAAAGACTAAGAACGGTAGTTTTATCCGTTTTGGTAAGGCGGGATCCCCAGATTTCCTATTGTTCCTGACAGGTGGACAAACGATTCATCTGGAAATTAAAACACCCAAGGGAAGATTGTCGGAATCACAGAAAAGGTATCAAGGCCAAGTTGAAGCTCTCGGTCATCAATACATGGTCGTACGTAACGTTAATGACCTAAATAAGCTACTGCATAATTGAGCCATTTTTATCATTAACATTCAAGACCAAAGGATGGAAACAATTTTTCCATTAATGGCCTATTGCTATATTCTTTCTATCAAATCAGAAACATGGTGAATCAACCTAAGAGGATGGATCTTGCCTCAGGCTGATGGAGGTTGTTTCCTAATTGAACCTGCATTAGGGCACAGGAATCCCAGAAACCTTTAGCTGAATCCGGTAAATTGAAGTGGTAGCAGTGATGAAAAGCGTCTTCCAATCATCCTCTCCCCACCCCAAATTAGCTGTTACTTCTGGAACCTGAATCACACCAAGATGCGTCCCTACTGGATCGAAAACCCAGATCCCTCCCGGACCTGTCAGGTAGACATTTCCTTGTTGATCGACCTT
>NZUQ01000123.1 GCA_002697225.1 Candidatus Poribacteria bacterium | reverse complement strand
TTAATTCGGTAAGTGAGGGAACACTGTAGGATTGCCACAAACTTAAAGGCATTGCTATGTTTACGATTTTCACTAGGAACATGATCAACCCTACCCACACATAACACACCAGTCATTCAAATATCTTCTTAACCACTTGTTGATCCATTTCACAATCCAAAGAACCATATTTTTCAATGTGTCTGATGAGGTTTTGGAATAATATCGAGTTTATAATAATTACTAGACATGAAAGTATCTCACCATCCAGAATAGTGTAGCCTAACAGATGGGGAATATAATCAACAAGCTCATTTCTTGACTGATTTTGTTAACAATTCGACCTCTTTACTTCAAAAAAAAACGGTGATAGAATGCTGAAGCAAGTAAGGTGATTTAGCATTTAACAACTCACTCGTCTCTAGGTTGATTCTAAAAAAACTGCATTCTTAAACCATCAGAGATCGCCGAAATGTATGAAACAAACTTCAAATGTCAGATCCCAATTTTATTAAGAGAAAGAGAGACCTGGCAAGCTGGAATCACCAATAGATCAATAAAATAGAGGAAGTTAAATTATGTCCATAAAATTCGCCAGAGTAGAGAAGCTGTTTAAAAGTCCTGGTTCCCACCCAAACGGCCTTCAGTCCACTCCTGACGGTCTGTGGTGCATCGACCAAGCTGATAATAAAGTTTACCGTTTGGATTACCAGACAGGCGAAACCCTTTTTGAAGCCCAAACCGATACTGTGAGCTCCAGCGGCATAACTGTAGGAAATGGTTATCTGTGGGTTGCCTCCACCTACGAGAACAAAATAGCCCAATTAGACTTGAAAACTGGTGCGACTATAGCTAAATATGATTCGCCTGGCTCTGGTGTCATTGCCTTTAATGAAGATCAAGAAAACCCTCAATCTACAGGTGCTCACGGGTTAGAATGGCATGGAGGTAAGCTTTACGTGGCGTCACCGCCTTCCCAGATGATCCATGTTATGAACCCCGAGAATTGGCAGGAAGAATACGCTTTTCGTGCTCCAGGATTGCGAGTGCACGGATTAGCTTGGGCTATCGACGGCAGACTTTGGGCGGCAGACACCTCGGCTGGCACTATCTGTCTGCTAGATTCGACCTCAGGACGCGTCTACGACGTCGCTCGTGTCGAGGCACCGACCGAAGTTCATGGTATGACTATACACGAAGGGGTTCTGTGGTATTGCCATGATACTACCTGCGACATTGGCCGTCTGTTATTGGAATGAATAACTCTTGGAAGCAAAATACGAGTTGATAATATTTGCACGGTAGACTCTCAAGTTAAACCAATAACTAAGGTACATAAGACCTATGAAGACGAACAGAATCTAAGAGACCATCCGTAAGTAGGTGTTGACTCAAAGGCAAAAGATGTATCTTTGACTGATGATACTGAGCCTTGCCTGCAGGTGTGATTTTTCTATGCGGCAAATGGCCTGGGCTTGTGTAATAAGACGTTTGTTTTTTCTACCCACTTTGATACAAGCTTTGAAGAAGTGTGGCAATGAATTATATTAACTATCCAAGATTACTCGAATTTATGAACTGAATTTGGATAGTATGTCTTAGTCAAAGATGAATATAAGGATCATTTAATCGCTGAACTAATGCTAAGAGATCGATGCTTTGATATAGCTTTGGGGAGCATATTAGTTTACTCTGCAACGTATGGGGTACTAGAGTACATTGCTTTCCATAGTCCTAACTACAACGGAGCTTTAAAAATCTCCAAGTATTTCCCTAACATGTATTTCTACTGGACATTCATGCTCTTAACAGCAGTTGGAATTACTTTTGCTTTTTGCCGTAACTGGATTTCAGCTTTTTGGTCAATGTGGTTGTTTCCTGTAATAGAAGATCTGTTTTTCTTTATCTCTCTGTCAATTCATGAGCATCATTTTCCATTTCCTGTCTCGAATTGGTATGACGAGGCTTTTTCTATAACCAAGTTTATTCGCTTAGGACAAGCAACAATGTTTTGGCCATTTTTCCCTCGTTTTTACTATATTTTTCCCTTGATATATTTATTTGGCCGCGTATCTCTATTGTGGATGCGAAAAGGTCGCTGATGCCCAACAGTGTCTAACCAAAAGACAACAGTACAGAACCTGCAAGCGACTACATTCAACCTGATCAAAATAACACTTCAACAACCGTATGATTGATTCAACAGAACTGTGCTGGAGCGAGAATAATTCAGGTTTCTTTTCGTTTGAACCAGCTGAAATTTTTTCATAGCAAAAACAAGCTAAACATTAACTGTTACTAGCACAGTAATCACTCTTTATCACTAGCATTACACATCCATTTGTACTGCTAGTGATAAAGAGTTCAAAGTTTTGGGATTTTTCAACTATAATTAGCACATTATTTTGTCAACAGTTTTATTTGCTTATAATCTGAGACCATAGTATTAAAGCTAACTTCTGTTAACGATTGCTGCCACCATCCCCATGTTTCAGAAAAACTGAATTTATTTAGACAAACATGCTAAAATCATCCGAAAATGATAAGGTTGCTATTAGTTACGGCTATGATGTCGTCTATTATTTCCTTAGACCAAGTTCCCGAAGAATATAAATTGGTGTGGTCGGATGAATTTGATGTTGACGAGGAGCCAGATCAAAACCATTGGGCCTACGAATATGGGTTTGTCCGTAATCAGGAACTACAATGGTATCAACCAGATAATGCCTTTTGTCACAGGGGAACGTTAGTGATTGAGGGCCGACGACAACGTAAGCCTAACCCCAACTATCAAAAAGGAAACAATAATTGGAGGAAAAACAGACCATTTGTTGAATATACCTCTTCTTGTCTTACCACTAGAGGTCTCCATAGCTGGAAATATGGTGTTTTTGAAGTCAAAGCCCGAATCAAAACCCAAAATGGTCTCTGGCCTGCTATCTGGTTTCTTGGTGTTGAGGGTGAATGGCCCAGTTGTGGAGAAATAGACCTGATGGAATACTACCAAGGAAATATCTTGGCTAATGCCTGCTGGGGAACGCGACGGCGCTGGCAACCGAAATGGAATGTCAGCAAAGAGCCTCTTTCATTCTTTTCTGATCCTAAATGGGATCAGAAATTTCATCTCTGGCGAATGAAATGGGACAACCAAAAAATTACGCTCTTCGTAGATGGGATTTTGCTCAACACCATTGATCTAAATCAAACAATAAATACCAGCAATAAGGGGCCAAGAAACCCATTTCATCAACCGCATTATCTTTTGCTCAATCTGGCTATTGGAGGCCAAAACGGAGGGAATCCCACCCAGACACCGTTTCCAAGCCGGTATGAAATTGACTTCGTCCGAGTTTATCAGAAGACCAATAAGTAACCGGTCCAAAACCCAACCCTTAACACAAATTAATCAAGATCCTTTCTAATACAATTTTGAGAAATAAAACAAATTAGGAATAGGTGGAATGAGTATCAAAATACGAAGCACTAGACTTACCTTGGCTTTGCTTCTAACGCTTATTATTTCTGGAGTCTGCAGTGCGGAACCTCCTTTGCCAGATGGACGTCGTTTCCGTCGGATAGTAGCTGATAAATACCCAACTGGCGTTTACATTGGCGGTACAACCGGTTGGCGCAAACGCTCAAACGGTGCTGGTGTGACTATGGATCGGGAATTTAGTTACGTAACACCCGAAAACGACTTTAAACAGAGAAGAATTCATCCGCGACCCAATATCTGGAACTGGAAAGAAGCCGATGCATGGGTTGAACACTGCCGGAAACAACAGCAAATCCTACGTATCCACGGTCCGATTGTCATGCTCAGCCTGGGCTAAGCATGACAATCGGACGGCTGGAGAGTTGAGACAGAACTTGATAGAATTCATGACCGTTTTGTGCCAGCGCTATGATAAACATCCACATATCAAGTGGATGGACGTGGTAAACGAAACTGTCCTACAGAGTGGTAAATGGCATCACCCTAAAAATGGCACTGAGAAATGGGAGAACCCATGGCTGCTCCTAGGCAATGATACTGGTCATACTCTGAATCCGCCATTATACATCAAGTTGGCTTTTGAACTGGCTAATAAAAATGCTCCAAATACAGATTTAATCATTAATCAGCATGGAGGTATGGGAAAATTGATGTGGGAGAAAATTAAGGCCCTTGTGTCCTATTTGCGCCAACACAACCTGCGGGTTGACGGAATCGGTTGGCAGGCACATATCGATGTTGGTTGGGAACAGGAGGCCAACAACATGAAACAGCTAGATACATTGATAGACTGGGCTCACGACAATCAACTGTCTTTTCACATAACAGAGAACAATGTCTGGTTAAGAGATGACGAAAAGGATTACCAAGCTCAAGCCCAGACTTTTGAAGCCATACTGGGACTACTGCTAAAGAAACGAAATGGAGGGGTTGTTACTTGGAACGTATGGAATCTTAGTGACAGGGATTCATGGAAAAAGAAGATGAAACTGGAGGGATGCCTCTTTGACCGAAACTACAGGGCTAAACCTGCCTATTATGCTTTACAACAAGTGCTGGAGAATCCACCCCAAGCTGATTAAACAAACAACCGGTTTTCTTGGGTCTTAAGAAAATTCCACCTTAGTTGCAACAGTTCCAACTATCAATACCAGGAGTTACAGAATTATGATAGAGTGGAGATGCCAAAAATATTCAAGTGGTCTAAAAAGTGATTTGACAAATACCATTGCATTAACCGTGTCAGACAATTTGCAGATAAGTGTCGAATAAGTCAATATGGAAAGATCATCTTCATGTAACATAAGTACCATATTGTTTTTCGTCCAGAAGCATGTTAACCAAAAATGGAAGGATCAGTCGTCAGTCGACCCGTTTATTTCTGGTTGTATACTTACTTCGATTAATAACCCAAATCACAAGGTGAAATGTTAATATTTGGAAGGAGAAATACAATAATGTCGACAACTCATGGTTCAATTATATTTGGATACGACGTAGAGAGCACTTCCGATGCGACCAGCGGCTTTTTGCAAGGTGCACAACAATTGCATCAGAAACACGATGTACCTTGGACTATCTATGTTACGGGGCAAACACTATCTGCACGCGTCGAAGATATTCGAGCGGTGATGGATGAGCCGCTACTGTCAATAGGTCAACATACTTTCAATCACGTTTTATTGAAGTCGATCTATATGCGTCCAGATGATGGTAAACCCATTCATGGTTGCGCACCCAACTTTTTTCATCAGGGAGGCACATTAGAACAGATTCAACAAGAAATCCACAGCATGCAGAATTTAATTGCCGATTTACTAAAAATTGAATGNCGAGGCTTAACTGGGCCATGGGGCTACTACCGTGGGTTGGTCGATCGACCAGACATTCTGCAAATTTTATCGGACAATGGGATTAANTGGATTCGTACCAATGCCCGAGATTATCGTGATTGNCAACCAACGCCCTTTAGCGAACAACCGTTTTTCTANACCGACCAAGGTTTTTCAGAAATATTAGAACTGGGNGTTCAAGGGTACCAAGACGATTTTTATTGGGACCGATTTGATGATCGTCGATTCGGTGATTCTTATCAAGATTACCTCTTTGCTATGTTGGAAAAAGTCGCCGATGAAAGTCTGGTTTGGAACGTTTGCTCACACGATCATGGCACGGTGGATGTCGAAACCTTTTTCCAAACAAAAGGAGCTTGGATTGAGGAGTTGATCATCCGAGCTAAAGATATGGGTATCCGTTTCATTTCCCCTCCCGATCTCTACGCTGAAATGGTAGCAGCCTAAATTGATTGCTAAAGAAAAAAACACATTTAAAAAAACAAATGAGTTTGTTGGATGCAATCCTATTAATCCTAAATTCGATGTTGCTTTAGGAAACAAAATCAAAGCTTATTACGAAAGAGTTGAGCGTTGTTCATAATCATTAAGAGAATCAATTATTTATGTTGTTCGTTCAAGGAGCAATCTCAGAAATGATTTCAGGAGCATTACCAAAGTCCAGAAAGACAGAAAGCGGCTAGGCGAGATCGTGATATATTATTCAATTTCTATAGTTTGAAACAAGCAAAAAACTCAAGTAGTAAATATTGCGTTAAGGCCAAATGGCACCAGTTAAAATAGATATTTAATTCTGTCAAAATCGAGGTTATCTGAAGGGATTCCAAATAATACCTAGTAGTCAATCCACCTCAATTATTGTCCCTTTACTGGCGTTTAGGGAAACTTCTATCAGAAAGGACCTTCGACACAACAGATGGATTGGTGGCACGCCACCGATCAGGAATTGTGGCAAGTATGTAAGCATCTACCAATTCTAGATTACGTCCAAGCTGTTTTGGGACCCGATTTTTATCTTTGGGGCAGCCAATTCTTCAGTAAAGAACCAGGCGATGGAAAGACTACGCCTGATTGGTTATCTCTCACCTCCAGCTTGTACTGGAAAAGAGCGACCACACTCCAATTTTATCTTGCTCTCCCTGATCGAGGATAAAACGATATATCGTGCTAAAACAGGCTAGGCCAACCTTTCAATGATGTCCAAGTTGAATGCCAATACAACAATCAACCAAACTCACGACGGCATAGAATTGCTAATAAACGAGATTCATGAAACCGTCATCATCGAACAAGCCGAATAAATCTGCTTAGGGAGTCTATTGAAAATTGAGAATCGTTGACTTAAGTCGCAACTTAGACACTAACACTCCTCCATTTCCGGGGGACAATGAAGTTGAAATCTGTGTAACACAGAGCAAAGGAAAGCAAACATCTGGGGAAGAGGGATACTTGAACGCCAGTACCATCTGCTTTAGTCTTCATACTGGTACACACATGGATGCACCTTTTCATTTCTTTAACGGACAACCAACTATTGACCAAATACCATTGGAATCTTGCATCGGCCCTGCGATTCGTCTTGATTTGACCAATCGTTACCAACAAACGGAAATAGATACAGGAGACCTGTTTCCATATCAAACACTGATTAATCAACAACAAAACATTCTAATTGAAACTGGGTGGGGAGAACAGTGGAAGACTCAAAAGTACTTTACTGATTACCCTGTCTTAACAGAGAATGCAGCTGAATTCCTACTCTCTTGTGGAGTTAAACTTATTGGTATTGATACTCCTTCAGTTGACAAGCACCCACACCTTGCCCACCAGATTCTATTAGGTCACAAGATCTTAATTTTGGAAAATTTAGCTCATTTGGATCAATTACCTGACACTAGTTTTCAATTGATCGCACTTCCTTTGAAAATCACAGGTCGGGATGGCTCGCCGATCAGAGCAGTTGCCAGAATCAAGGAATAAATATGCCAACTCTAAGTGCTGATGTCTTGACCGAACATGTGAGCCAAATTTTCCAAGCCTATAATGTTCCTAAACAAACTGCAGATGTAGTTGCAACATCACTGGTCTTATCCAATTTGAAAGGACACGATTCGCATGGAATAATTCGTGTTGTTGAATACATTGATTGGCTGGAAAAAGGGTTGGTAGATGCCAATGCAACTCTAGAAGTAATTGAAGAAAAGAACACAATCCTTATTACCGATGGGCATTTTGGCTTCGGTCAGTTGATTGGTCGGGAAGCTACTGAGAAAGCTATCTATAAATGCCAACAAGAAGGTGCTTGTATCCTAACCATTCGTCGTTCGGGCCATTTAGGTCGAATAGGTGAGTTTGTAGAAATAGCTGCTGAGGCTGGAATTGTTTGCTTCTCCTTAACTAACACTCATGGTGGTGGAATTCTGGTTGCCCCTTATGGTGGAAAGGAAAGACGACTATCAGCCAATCCGTTAAGTGCTGGAGCTCCGATTGACGGTAATTCAATGATTATGGATATTTCGACCTGTGCCATTGCAGAAGGAAAAATTAAAGTAGCTAGAGAACGAAATGAGACGATACCAGAAAATGCGATAATTGATGGCAATGGATTGCCAACAACTAGCCCACAAGATTTTTATGATGATCCCCCAGGTGCNTTATTACCCATTGCGGGACACAAAGGCTTCGCCCTTTCCTTGTTTGCGGAGGTATTAGCTGGAGCTATCTCTGGAGCTGGATGTAGTAAACAAGGGATAGTCAGAGTAGCTAATGGTTGGTTTGCTATATTCGTTGAACCAGAGGCGTTCTGTGGTCAAGATTTTTATCAAGATCAACTACAAGCGCTAAAAACATGGGTCAAATCGAGCAAAAAGCAAGATGGTATCGACCAGATTCTGTTACCAGGTGAGCCAGAAGAAAGGATTTTTAGTGAGCGAACACAAAATGGCATCCCCATTGAGAATTCAACTTGGCAAAAAATAAGCAAAATTGCCCACTTGCAGGGTTTGACCATTAATTAGTTTCAGGTGATGTGGGTTTTTGAAAGCGAGACGAGTTGCACGCCATAATCTATGAGATTTAACCCGTCGNTGGTTCAGCNTCATCCAAGTCATATAANGCGAAGACTTCAGCCGTATAGCGATTCGTCAGCCAAGCTTGATTCGGATCTAGTTGGATCACGTCCTCATTCTGCATTAGAGACAAAGGTGGAAAGTTCCTCCGTCCAGTAGACAAATCAAGGGATAAATCGGGTNCTATATCATTGCNGTAAGGCAAACCGAAGTAGCTATCGAAGCCGTGTTGGGCGGGCAAAAAGTCTGGCTGGTCGCCTAGGTGCCACTTACCAATCATCTTGGTATCATATCCGATAGACTTTAGCATACGAGCGATTGTAGTTTCTTTTGAACTCAAGCCTATCGAATCACTTGGTAGTAGCACGACAAAATCATCACCATTATTCAATCCAACTCGTCTAGGATAACAGCCAGTCATCCAGGCTGCTCTTGATGGAGAACAAACAGGTGACGCAACATAGAAATCTGTAAAGCGCATGCCTTCTGCAACCATCAGGTTTAGGTTTAGAGTGCGGTTCAGGTCAGAGCCGTAACAACTCAAATCACCGTAACAGGATCGCATTTCTGTGGAGTGCTTGGGTAACCATCAAATACTCAGCTAGCAGGAGAACANCTGTGCTTACTTTCACACCACAATTAACATCGGTGAAATTCCTGCGATTTGAAACACGTAGTGAGTTGTTAACCAATACATTAGGTTGAGTNAAATGGCACAGTGAAATAGTCAAAGGAGATGGGCAGAGTACAACAGATCACAGGAATCGGAGTTGCACACCAACTAAAAGCTAGGAGAAAAGAAAAACATAAGGGGTTGGATTAACAAGATTAACCTAGCCCCTCACCTATCATTTTTTGGGCTATTGTCTCCGAAGTTGAATTTACTGTATCCCTTCAGCCTCTTGACGCAGTTGACTAAATCTTTTTCGTAAATGTTTGGTTTCCTCCACGAGCGCTATATCATCGATTAGGTTTGTTGTTTCTTGCGTATCCCTTTTTAAGTCGTACAATTCTTCATAAATTGGTTGTTGTTCAAAATATTGGATATACTTCCAACGTTCTGTTCGAATCCCTTCACTCTTCGGGATTTTCGGATGATCAAACAGATGTTCACACCAGAAATCAGTTCGCCACGTTTGTGGGCGGCAATCAGTTAATAAGGGAACTAAACTGCAACCTTGTGTTACCTTTGGTACATCCAGACCAGCTAGCTCCAAAATTGTAGGTGCAATATCCAAATTGAGTACCATCTGTTCAATCAGGGCACCATAGTTTGTGATTTCTTCTGATCTTGGATCAAATATAATCAGCGGGACACGAATGCAGTCTTCGTATAGTAACCAGCAGTCACTCAACCCACGTTCACCATAAAACATACCATGATCTGACATAAATATGATGATTGTGTTATCCTCCAATCCAAGTTGCTTAATTTCTTTTCGTATTCTACCGATGGCCGTGTCTACCCCACTAACCATACGGTACAGCCCCTTCATCATTTGTTGAAACTTTTCGACTCCATCAAACCTCCAGAACCACCGTTCACGCCCAAGAGATTGTTGCAAAAAAACCGGTAAGTTGGCAAAAAAATCGGGACTCGAATTAGCTGGATTAGGTATGGTCACCTCTTGGTAAAGATGATCAACACTTGAGGGCCAAAAATATTGTTGTGGAACATTGTCCTGAGCATGGGGCGCATTGAAACTTACAGATAGGCAAAAAGGTTTGCCTTGTTTGCGACCATGCAGAAAACTAACCACTTTATCTGCTGTAACGTCAGTTAAATGTTTCATACTTCCATCTTCCTGTTTTACCAAATATCCATTAGGCCCCCAATGCTCAAAATTGTCAAAGACATCAAACATCTTTCCAAGCGTTTCTTTTTTATTTTCCACCAATAGTTTTCCATTGGATTCTATACCGAATTTACCAATGAATCCAGTGTAATAACCAGCTGACCGTAGCAAGGTTGGATAGCTTATATCTGTAAACTCACTTCGTAGCGGTGGAGTGTTAAATGTAAACTGATGTCTTCGTTCGTAGAGTCCAGTGAGAAGACTCGCTCGGCTGGCCGCACAAATTGGAGTTGTTGTAAACGCATTGGTAAAACGCACACCTTGATTGGCCAAATTGTCCATATGAGGTGTGTAAATNATGGGATTACCTGCACACCTCATAAGGTTGTATCTTTGNTTATCAGTTAATAGAAAAATGATATTGGGNCNTTTCATATNTCGAAGGTTGGAATTAATNACTAGTTGATCTGGGTTTGTTATNAGTTGGGGGATCGAACCGAACTGATCCTAGCCTACAAATATCTAACCCCCTTTTATCGGTTTATACGATAANGAATCAATTGCGTTTTTAGCTTTGAACGAGGAAATTGATGTGTAATTATCTTTGCACCCGTCTTTAACCCGGCACATCGTTATCTTAACACTGTGCATCGCAAACCGAGCCGTTTTGAAATCCTTAGTAGTTGCAGGAAATGGCATGTCCTCTAGGGATTTCATTGAATTCCTCCTCTCAGTTCTTAGTTAGTGTTACCTNCATGATGAACAAAAACTGCGGATAGACTCTGCAATTGATTACTCAANGGATAAAAGTGATTGCTTGGACTGTTCTAAGAAACCATTNGAGGAAGAAATTGAAGATCAGGTTTAATGGTCAGNCGAGAAATCCNTTGACCGGATCGATCACCCCAGTTTTTGGAAACTTACATTGAACGCTATTGACCTTCGTTCTCCTTCTCCATCAAACGGATAAACCATATGTTCCAACCAACTTGGCCATAAATACAAATCACCNACGACAGGTTTTANCGCNATATTTTGTGGGATTTTGAACATCGATGGTCCAATCACTGGGGAATCTCCATAGACGAATTGCAAATAACCATTTTGATTTCCAGAAGCATTACTTAAGTCNAAATCGTCGGAACTTTCTTGAATAACTAGTGGGATTTTGGTGTACAAACTGCCGGAAAGTCCNTGTAAGGTCTGGTTNCCATGGTCATGAAGTGGGTTGTAATCCCCCGCATAACTATGAACAGACCACATGGTATACACGTGGGCCGTTTTTTGTGGTTGGCTAGTGTCCTCAGTTNTCTTGTAAAAATACTCATAGTAATTTTGGCCTAGACTTTGAATAATATTGATCAAAGGTATAATTCTATCTTCTTCCAGAGAGATTTCCAGTTGTTTGCCTCTGGTAATTTGGCCAACTAACTTATGTGCGTGACTTTTCGTGTTTTCATCCGCAAGAATNTCATCAAGGTACTGGTTAATAGAACTAATAATAGCTTGGCCTACATTCGCCTTAAAAATGAAGCTTTGTGTTAGGGGAATNACATCAACTTCTAGCTNTTTCGTAGCCAATTTTTAACCTCTCTGTTGTTTGCTGAGGTGAATTCACCCAAANCCTTATCAAAATTGGAATCCAAACATGGAGAATATAACCAACTCATGATGTTTACACCAAATTTTTCATCCAGTCAAGAAACNTCNTGTGNTGATCTGCTTGAAAACGATTAATATCAGCAGGTATCAAATGTGTAAGAGAATTNGGTGACCCNCCTCTATCTCCGCGGACTGATNCCACNCAATCTATGATATCACCAAAGTTAGCTTCNTGATCATGTTGGGGAGAAACGATNAGACATGGACGTGGTGAGATTAGACGTAGTATGTCATCAAAATCGTATGGGATTTTTTCCTGATNGTTATGAAAGATGCCAAGTAGAGGTTGTAACGCATGGTGTTCCCAAATCCGACGAATNCCACCNGTTGGACTAATGTCTGTATCCGTTCGAAGTGGTGTGAACCCGCAAAATGAGGCAACGCCNCTGATTCGATCATCTAAAGCGGAAGCATATAATCCAACCATNCCACCCAAAGAGTAACCGAGNAGATAGATATGATTAATATCAATTTCCGGCATCGTGTTCTTAGCTNCCCCCNCGCCATNTATCAGAAAATCAACTGCATGTTGGACATCACAAATCATCCGACCAAGTTTAGACCATTTCGGATGTGAAGTGTAAAATTTGCTTCCTTCAAGAAGACGAAGACCAAAACCAAGTTGATCAAAAGCAAGAACTACATATCCTTGTTGTGCNAGACGAAAATAAACGGTTGTTTCTTGCACACCNTATCCTTCGTTATANCCAGAATGGTATGAAAAAGGATGGAGCCAGATGATAACAGGAACAGGACCTTCTNAATTNGGATTATAATAAAGGTTCCCTCGAACATTGNAACCAAAATGAACTGGCAANCGGGTTGTGTGTTCGACTTGCCATCGGTCATGTGTCATCAGCTCAGATTCNGCTGAGTTTAGAAACGACGACGCCATCTCATTTGATCCGATTTCCTTTGGTTTNTGCCCCAATGACCACAAGATTTGTTCCCNCAAATCACCATTTGGAACNAGTAAATCTTTGTCANTNAGCTGGGACTTCCATTCACACCAATTAAAATCATGGATTAACTCTTCATCAAAAGCGAGTTGCTTAGAATCAAGTCGATCGAACATTAGGTCGAACCAATTCATATTTTCTGCAATATGTTCTTTTGTAATAGGAGTATGTCCACCAGAGCGATAACTGAGATATAAATTCTGAGGATNACCTAAAAGCGTATATACTTTTNGACCTTCTAAATATCCTTTTTCCACGGCATATGTGGGTTCACACCCGTCATTGTGAGCAGTGTGGATTAAACATGGTCTGGGTGCGATTAGTGCATACCACCCATGGGAATCGATTGGGAGTTGGTGTTCGTATCCCGCATAAGATCTTAAACTTGGTAGAAACCATTCGCCGGGGAAATCCTCAGGTGTTTCTGCAAATGTGTCGCGTGAAGTAAAACGGTAAGGGCATGATGCGGGTGACCCAGGACTGCGAGCAATAACAGCCTTAATTCGATCATCGAATGCTGCGGCAATTATTGATTGTTTCCCGTAACGTGAAAACCCAATAATTCCAATTTCCTTGGCCATAACATTATAACCATATTGCGGATCAAGCAGATAATCAAGTGATCGACTAGCTAGCCATGCTTTGGTTGAGATCTCTGTCCAGTTAGCATCAGGATACTCAGCACGAAAATCGTTCCAAACACTCTCGTACCGAGGATAATCAGCTTCTTGGTGGTAACTGTCAACGCCAGGATACAAGCAAACAAGATAGCCTCTCGACAGAGCGTCTTCCGCCCATGGTATCTGATAATCTCGAGGTTGAGTTAACAAGATTGGTGCGGGTGAATGTCCAAATGGTATCCACACCCACACATCCATCGACACTCTATTGGGTGTATTAAAAACTAGTTGAATCCGTTTTCGGATTGAACCATCCGTTTTTGATATTTCCTCCAGTGTTTGTACACCAATAATTGTTGGTATAACGTCCGGGAAATCCCCAATAAAGTATTGGCACATAAGACGACGAATCTGTGACCTGCGGCGTTCCCAATCACCTGAGGTTTCAACATGGGTCCCATCAAGGAATTCCAATAGAGGAGGCAAACCCGCTCGCATATCCTGCTTCCTTTCAACATCAAAAATAAACTTAATTTAGCTTCAAAAGGGGGAAGTTAAACGAGATTAAATGGAGNCACCGATATCTTCCCAGATGTGGTATAATGAGAACAAAATATAAAGTGGAACTCTGTGTGCGAAACTGCTTCTATCTTATTACATTTACTCTCTTTATCGCAATACTAAATCTTAGCGCTCAAGAAATCAAGAAACAACCCATATCAATTGGCATGTTCAATGTTTATGCNAGTAATGATGCTAACAATTTGAGCCTAGCAACGCCTGATTTACGTGAAGCTTGGCAAGGNGTTCCNACTNACTGGCACGGAGGACATTACCCATACGAAGCATGTAATTTGGTTCAACACTATTGGCCNAAAGACATCTCCTCCGATCCNAATGCTGCNNCTGAATGGTGGAAAAATTTTCTCCAAGAAGTATACCAACAAGGTAACGTCAATGGAGAAGTTCGCTTGNGAGCCATTGTTGGAGACTTGTTCCCCCAATANAGAANAAGNGGGGATGCTTGGNTAACACATTTTGTTCAGGATCTTTGTGAATGGGAGAAAAGTGGGCCACAAGCAGGGGTCATTGGAGGNTGGTATCTGGTCGAAGAGCCAATGGGATCAAAGCATAATTATGATCCAGACGAATTTGAAAACATGGTGGAAGTTATCAATCAAGCCGAATTAGCTGGTGGTTATCCCCGCCATGACCGCTATGTTGATGTCTCGTTTGATGGTGCCTATTATACCTCTACGAAACTTAGACGGTTCTGCCGACCAGCTGACGTAGCAATGATTAGCTCAAGTAGTTATATCTGGATGACACGTTATGAACAACCAGTTCATTCCCCAAAGTATCGTGATTTAGCTTGGTGTCTGAACCAATTTCGAAGTATTATTTGGCCGGATCGAGATCTATATGATCTACCATATCCGCAAGTGCACCTTGTTTTACAAGCCTATGATCCGATTGGATATCGTCAACCAACGCATTGGGAGATACGTCAGCAGATTCGGGAAGCGCTAACACCCGACATGCAATTGCTGGGAAACCGAACCGTTGACGCTGCCGATGGAATCTGGTTTTTCTGGTGGCCAGGGTTAACATTCGAAAATCGGGATCGGGTAGATGATTGGCTTCATGGCCGACGTGTGGCTGAAGCAATTGAATTGGAAATTGCTGACTTAAATAATAGNTCTAGTGAGNTTCGTTCAGGNAATATTCCAACTCACACAGAATTCACATTTGCTCTCTCTACACCATTTAATCCGGATGATCAAATTATTCCGTACAATTTGGCAAAATCTGGTGAGGTTCAGATTGAGATTCGCGACACGGATGGAGTTCAAATCAATCTGCTCAATATGGGCGTTCAGAGTCCAGGAAATCTCCATAAGTTTGGCGGTCCCAAATGGCAACCAAATGGGGATTTAAACGACGAAACCTACATTTTTTTGCTTTATGTTAATGAACAGCTTATGGATCAGAAAACTGTTCGAGTTCAACGCCAGCTTGCAATCAAAAGTCGTTCGCACGAAATTGGTATGTGGTCAAATGACAATACAATCGAGGTAGAATGGCATCCCCCATCAACTACGAAAGGATTGGGAGGGTTTTTGCATGCATGGGATCAAATAGCCGAAACCTCCTTATGGGACACCATTACGTTGGATGAGTTTCAGCGGACTCTAGCAAGTAGGCCACTTGAGGATGGTAATTCCCATTACTTTCATCTTAATGTTGTTGACAAAAACAACAATTTTAAAACAACATCACATCTTGGCCCGTTCTTAATCGATATTGCACCACCACCACCACCCTTAAACTTAAAAAGTTCAAGTCACCAAACTGGTATTTGGACGGCTTTGAGTAAAGTAACCATTGATTGGACCAGTAGTCAAGATGAAACCAGTGGGCTACTTGGGTACTCAATTCTATGGAATCAACAACCTGTTTCAACTCCACCCGAAATAATCAACGTTGGAAATGAAGTAACCGAATTTGTAACACCTCAGTTACCCGATGGACAATGGTATGCCCACCTTAGATCGACAGACGCCGCTGGAAACTGGAGTATTGACACAGCACATTTAGGACCTTTTATAATTGCCACTCAGTTACCCAACCTACCATCAGGCCTGCACAGCACCTCACATCAACCCAATAAGTGGTCGAACCAAAACCAAATATCGTTATCTTGGAATGCAGAATCGAAGCAGCAAAATGGGATTTCTACCTACTTAATTCTTTGGGATCAGTCGCCCAGTTCAATTTCAAATGAGAAGTCGTATCAGCACAAGCAGACAACCTATACCAGTCCAGTACTAGCAGATGGTAAAAACTACTTTGTTCATATTAGATCAATGAACAAAGTAGGTCTAATATCAGCCGAAACGCTACATCTCGGTCCCTTTCACATAGATACTGTATCACCNGAGCCAGCCANAAATTTGGNCGTATATCACCCACTTAACACAACGNAAAAATTAGATGTCACAAAGTGGCAAAACAGGCAGGACATCTCCCTTACTTGGGAGCATGAAAACACACGAGAAATCAGCAGCTATTCCGTCAAACGTAAATATCTAGATCAAAAATTACCCGCCATAAAAGTGGAAGGAACTCAATTAACACAATCGAATCTTGATGATGGAACTTGGCACTTTGAAGTGCAACCAATCGACCATGCTGGAAATGTTGGACTTCCATCTGCTATTTCTGTTAAGGTGGACACTCAAATTTCTACGCCTCAGATTCTCTCTGACACCCACGCTGATACTAAAAAATGGTATGCCAACACATCTCCTAAACTAACATGGCAGGTTGACGAAGATCTGTCTGGTATTTCGCAGTATCTTGGTCATTGGGATAAGTTGCCTGATGCCGTACCGACACAGCCTGTTTCTGATATATCTAATCTCACTAGTGGGATGCACTTTTTTCATTTTCGAGTGGTTGATAATGCAGGCAATATTAGTAAAACCAGGCATTTCAAGGTGACAATTGATAGCGTTATCCCCAACGCTCCAATTGTCAAATCAAAAACGCATGGTCAAAGTGATTGGTCTAGCAAAAAGACGATAGAACTACGCTGGGAACCATCCCAATCATTCAGTGGCAATCATCAATATAGTTTCTCAATAGATAACGATTCTGATACGATTCCGGATAACAAACCGGAATCGTATGAATCTACGAGCATTCAACGAAGTCTAGACGACGGCATTTGGTATTTNCATATAAAAGCAATTAGCCAAACCGGTATTGCCGGTAAAACAACACACTTCCGCCTTCGAATTGACACAAAGATTATTAAACCAGTCATCTTGAGTCCAACACATCCAGATAGTGAAGTGTGGTATGGTAGTACTAAACCACAATTTAGTTGGACACTGAAGAAAGATCTATCTGGTATTTCACAGACCTACGGTGAATGGGATAATCTATCAAATACCATNCCAGACAAATTAATTGATGATCATCTCATTGACAATAATTTAGCCGTCATCAACTTATCGAGTGGTGTGTGGTTTTTTCATCTAATGGTAGTTGATAACGCTGGGAATCAAAGTGAACCAGTGCATTTCAAAATCCAAATGGATTCAGCGNCGCCCAAACGCCCAATCTTGTTGTCANGCACACATCCGAATCAGAAATGGCGTGTATCATCATCCGTTGATATCCGATGGAATATCCAACACAATNTAAGNGGGATTNCTGGTTATAGTTTTATTATGGATCAAAGTTCAAATACNATCCCAGACATGGAAANAGACAGTTTTGATGTGGTTTATCATNCCGATTTGTCAGATGGTATCTGGTTCTTTCATGTTCGATGCCAAAGTGAAACNGGTGTTTGGGGTGATACTTCACACCACGAGGTACGTATTGATTCAATTCCTCCAGTTGTCACCGTCGTGCAACCNATTGGTGAAAANTGGATATCTCAAACAGTTAAAATCTTTCAGGGTCAATTAATTGAGGAAATGTCGGGAATTGATGACAAGGCCTTTNCTTATCGNTATGGGAATTTTGACTGGCAGCCATTTCAAAACGAAGGCTTGGAAAATTGGTATGATACGGACGAAATTCCTGANGTGANCCAGTCAAATGGATCCGAATTTCAGATTCGTGTTCGAGACATTGCAGGTAATGTTAGTTTCTCAAACGTTGTCAAACTCTTTGTGGATACGGATTCACCTACGTTAAATTTGAATAGTCCCACTCACCCTAAACAGGATATTTGGGTGCCCCACACTGTAGCCATCGTAAAATGGTCAGTGGACACGGNTTTTTCCGGCATCAACGAGTACTATGGTGAATGGGACAACCATCCAGGTACTATTCCGACAGTTCTAATCCAGAACGGCAGTAATTTGCAAACGACGAAAACACTAGCGGACGGCATTACATATTTTCATCTGATGAGTGTTGATCGCGCAGGTAACCACAGTAGAGTTGTTCATCACCGTTTCATGATCGATACTCAACCGCCTTCAGCACGGATTTCGATTCAGAAAGCTGCNGTCGTTAATCAAAAGCCAAAACTAATTCGATTTTATCCCGCAGATAATGAACAGGTAGGTTCTGGTGAAGTTCAAGTCACCCTAGAAACATCTGAGAAATTGGTTGAGTCACCCAAACTGCTATTCGACCCAACAGGGAAACAACCCATTCCTCTTGTGCTGACAGAAAATGGAGATCAATGGACGAGTAGTTTTACTGTTACAATTGAAACCGGTGACGGTNTCGGTGAATTCCGTTTTAGCGGGACCGACCGAGCAGGAAATGTGGGAGAATCAATAGTTGATGGCAAAGAGGTTATTATTGAGACGTTAATTCGATCTGACCTGAAGATTGATCAGAACCGTATTGTTGCGCAAGGTGCAATTATTACAGTCCCTCCTGATGCTATAGGTGAAGATCTCTATCTCAGTCTTGAAAAGTTAAAAGATCATAATGGGTTTCGATTGATTGCACTCAATAAGGATAAGATTCCCTTTCGGAAATTCACTTTCTCCGAACTGATTACTCTACAATTCCCCGTTAAGNAAATCAATGGGGAAAAACACATTGTCTTTTACAATGACAATGTTATGCGTCATGCTATCGGCACCTCAGATTATGGGGATCAAGTAAGTTTCAGAGTAAACCGAACCGGTGAATTTTGGATTGGGTCTGAACCGGAACTCGAACGAAAGATTTCAGCTGGATGGGCGACACCAAACCCTTTCGCACCCGCAAATACCCCTACCATTTTCCACGTTAAAACACGAGACGCCTATCAAAGTTTCACTATCGATATTTTCAATCTAGCGGGTCAAAAGATGCGAACTCTTCGTAATGGTTCTAATACTTGGGATGGAAAAGATGAACGTGGCCAGCTAGTCGAAAGTGGTTTGTATATTTATCAGATCAGAATCGCCGATGAATTGATTAATGGCACTGTAGTGGTCATTAGATGAACCGAGCCTTTTTTCAACGAAACATGATCCTTTCCGCATTTGCAATAGCATTAGCCGCGTTTTGTCTTCTATTTGGTTATGAGTGCATCCGATCCGCATCAAAATCCATTTTGATCGAGGCCTTTGGCCGTCAAAATACGCTGATGACGATGTCAGTTGCAATGGCGGGAGTACCGTTCATGGTATTTCTGCTGATATATATGTACGGACAACTACTTTCTCGGTTTGGTGCAAACATGTCGTTACTAATCTCAACTGTTTTTTCGGCAGTGCTCATTTTAATCTGTTATTTTTTCATATTAGATGGAAGCAAAACTGCGTGCGTAATTTTGTTTCTCTTTAGGAAATCCTATATTGTTATTTTAATTGAACAGTACTGGTCATTTGTTAATAGTGTGTTGAAACCTGATTTTGCACGCCGATTTAATGGCTTCTTTCTTGGCATTTCAGCCATTGGAGCAACTGCGGGAACTTGGGCTGGGGAAAAGCTAGTAACTACATTAGGAACCGAAAGGATGCTGATCTTCACTGTAGTCTCGCTGATCGTCGCTGCAGTCTTTTCATTAATTGCCTACCGAGTTGGAGGAGAACCCAAACCGAATGAAAAAGAGGTTGGAGGTCGACAGGGACATGCAGGCATTGGGCTCTTTTTTAAATCACGTTATCTCCTTTTTCTTGGACTCCTCATTTTTGTTACTCAGATTTTGTCAACGGCGCTAGAATTACGTTTTGACGTTCTTATGGCTGAAGGATTTAGTGACAAAGATCTGCGATCGGAATATCTTTACGGTTTTTGGTATAAGGTAAATATAATAGCGTTTTGTTTGAATTTCTTGGTTGCTCCATTGATATTGCCATTACTTCAAATACGGTTAATAAAATTGTTTATCCCAATCATTCATCTTAGTGTCAACTTGGCATCAATTTTAGCTCCTTCATTAGGGACAGCGACTCTTTCACTCCTACTTTTTAAATCATTGGATTACTCAATTTTCCGAGCGTCAAAAGAAATTCTCTATATGCCTCTTTCGTATGATGCACGTTATCGTGCCAAACAACTTATTGATTCCTTTATCTATCGCAATGGTGAAGGATTAACCGCAGGTGTAAATGCATTGATTGATGTGGTTTTTGTAATTCCAATAGTTGCTTATCCTGTAACCGCAATTACGATGTCTTTTCTATGGATAGGGATTGTCCTAAAT
>NZUQ01000122.1 GCA_002697225.1 Candidatus Poribacteria bacterium | reverse complement strand
GATCGCTTTCCTTTGGATGAAGGAATTGTATTATCAGGCCAGTTAATTTTAAAGGGCGAAAATAAGGACAAGTTCCCCCCAATCCAACTTCAATCAGTCAGTATTGACTCAAACGGAACCACTTATAGTCAAGATTGGGGCTTTTTAGTCAATGGTGATAGGTATCAACGGGTAGTTCATTCAGCCAAAGGTGTCGAGTTGAGATTGCAAGCTATGGCTGGAAGCGAAGTGCTTGCTATGCAAGATATAGAGTTGGAATTGAGTCAAGAAGAAGTGGTCGATCTAATTGTCGATACCGAATCTCCCGCTGCGCTGAAGCTCCTCAATATGACTGAAAACCGATCTACCGTAGCACAATCAGCTTACAGATTTGTTCAGTCATTGGAGCGGAGTCGGCAATTCATCCGAAACCGACGGAGTGAAATCATGGAAGAAATCGCCAATGGAATGCCTAAATGGGAGAAGAATCTAGGTGATCCTTCCTGGTGGATTCAACCTTCTATGAAACCTTCGATTTGGACTGCAGCTGCGACTGGTAGAATCAAAGCGGCCAAACAGCACTTGGCCAAAGGCATGGATATCAATGCTAAAGATGCTGCCATCTTTGGCCAGACACCATTATCAATAGCTGTTGGAGCAGGGCAGTCTAAAATGGTTAAATTCTTGATTCAACAGGGTGCTGATGTCAACACCAAAAATGGAGATGGAGGAACAGCCTTGCATGGAGCGGCCTTCTTAGGACGGTCTAAATCAGCTAAACTTCTGATTGAGAATGGAGCCAATATTAAAGCCAAGGATAGTAGCGGTGCCACCGCTATGGACAATCTAAAAGCAGATTGGGCCACCACTCAGTTTATTAGTCAATTATTACAAATTGGAGTAGATCGAGAGGCAGTTGAACGAGGAAGAGCCAAAGTTGCCGAACTTCTGCGCCAATGAGACATACAAAACTGACTAGGACACCTTGACGATAACAATGCAATATATATCGTGAATCAAAAAACTGTGAACGGTGATGAAGAAAAACACAAGTTGTAAAGGACGATTGATTAGCATGATTGAAGAACCACTCTCCCCATGTCATACTGGCATCTTTGCATCCAACCACGTAAAGATGACAACATCTCACAGGAATCAACCAGTACACTTACCCCACTTNGCAACCTGNTTTTTCTACTTATTGGCTTGGTTTGTCGGTGGAATGTGTTTCACTGCGTTTTCGGAAACACAATTGACACCATCAGAAAACCTGAAAACAGCAACCTCACAAGACTCGACCTCCTTCTATCTCTCTAGTCAGGTTCAAGTAATTCATTTACAAATACATGANAGCGATCTTGAAAAAATGAAGTCTGCCTTGCCTNAACGTATTTACGTTCCTGCGACGTTNCGATGGGGTAACCAAACTATCGAGAACGTTGGTGTTCGTTATAAGGGAAACAGTTCGTCACGGCCAAACCAGCGACATAAACGAAGTTTTCTTATTAAGTTCAACGAGTTCGATAAAGAAAGTACCTTTCTCGGTTTGCAACGGGTTGCACTCGATAATGGAGTGCAGTTTGGCAGCTTGTTTAGTGAACAGTTANTTACGGGTATCCTTCGTAATTTAAACATTAAANCATCACGATGTAACTTTGCCAAGCTATATTTGAACGATAAATATCACGGTGTATATACCAATGTTGAACGAATCGATAGCGTGTTTCTCCAGAACGAATTTGTGGGTGGTGGAGCGCTTTACAAAGTCGACGTTTACAATGAACAAGGTAAAGCAGGTGCCAACCTAAGATGGGTGAAGCAATTGCCTCATCCAGATGTCCGTCTCGGCGCAGTGTTTGAACCCAAATCATCAGCCGCCCACACAGATGCGCATGATGTACTCGAATTGATTTCCAAAATAAATCAAACGCCCGACAATGATTTTGCTCGAGTTATGGAAAAAACTATCGACATGGAAGCCTTCCTGAAAACGATGGCTGTGATGTTGTTCTCAGGTGCTTTCGATCAATTGACCGGCTGGAATCCACATAACTACTATCTATACCACGAACCCAAAAGTCAGCGTTGGCATTATCTACCTTGGGACTTGGANGTAGGGTTTGCTGATAATGCTTTCCGCTACATCCCCGTGGTTTCCGGATGGAACGCTGCTTGGCCAGTGATGGGAAGNTCACCCTCTCCATTAGTTGAACGCATNGTCGATAACTCCCAANTACTTGCGCGCTATCGTCGCTTAGCNGACTCTATCCTNGANNAATANTTTCACCCGAAAGTTTTGTTGCCACGAGTTGATTCCCTTTACAANCGGATCAAGGATGATCTCACCGGAGATCCGTTTCCACACCGGCGTGCGACAAACCCTGAAGACCAAAGCTATGAGAGCATTATAGATTCGATTAAGGACTTTATACGTCGAAGATATGACACAGCACGANCCCAGCTAGATAATCCCGGAACTCGCCCACAGATTGTGAAGCACACACCGCGTCGCGACCATGGTCCTCAACCTGGTAAACCTTCGGCAGACGACCCCACTGGTTTACACGTCACTTCTTCATCTAGTTCTTTTGTTACCCTAAAATGGACAGACAACTCAAAAAACGAAGGAGCCTACATTGTACAACGAGCCGATGGAGGAGAAGGGCAAGAATTCCGTAACCATATCGGCCAACCAGGCGCTGATATTATCACCGCATCCGACATCAGTGTTGTTCCGGGCTGGACGTACCGTTATCGAGTTTACGCACTGCGTCCAACCCCAGCTGGTCCTCAGGGCACAGGAGTTTCGAACACAATTACAGTTCATGTACCAAATAGAGGGAATTAATGAAACAAGTGAACTGTTAGTAAAGAAGCCTCAATCTAAGAGAACAATCGTGACTTTTGTATGTCTTCTCACCTCGGTACCGTACGTTTCTATATTGGCATTGAAGGAACCAAATTGTGTCTTTGCAGGAGAGAAATTGAGTTTAATGAGGTGCTTACTTTTCCTTTTTCCCATGAGCACCAAGCGATACACTCTGCCTGTCGGAAAGTCGCAACCAGAAGAGTCAAGGTTGGTTAGACAAAAAAACTAAATTATCAGGGAAGATTAGCAAGATCATTGAAGATCCAACAGTCACTTACACAGGGCTAAAGGTTCTTTTATTGGTTGTATACAGATCGAGGTACTCGCGTTGCCGGTATCTATANCNCTTGATAGGCATAGCATATTACCAAATATGATAGTGGGTAATTTCTTCGCCNGTTTCAGGGTNTTNACNGGTAAACCTCTGGTAGCTTGGNTGNTTGAAGTCCTCGGTTGCNTCAAGGTNATGATACAATTGNAATGTCATTTNATGNCTAATCTCTGATAGCTCAGTGTAAAGATTATTTCGCTCGTGTGGNTCTTCGATTAAATTATAGAGTTCTCCATAATCTTTAGCTGGATAATGAATAAGTTTCCATTCTTTTGTTCGTAGACACTTTTTATCTACAGCTTCGGCATAGACAACTTCTCGACGATGATAAGATTCTGTCGTATCAAATGGAGGAAGAATCTTACCTTGAACACAATCGGGTGGTACAAGTTCCACCAAGTGTGCTAGGGTCTGAAAGAGATCAACGGATTCTACCAAATCATCGCATGTGATGTCATTTTGTTTGCTAGGTNCATAGATCAAACAAGGTACATGAAGCATACAGTCCAACAGAAAAGGAGCTTTGGCTGGTATACCGTAATCACCGAGAAACTCTCCATGATCAGANATAAAAACGANAATTGTATTNTCCTTTAGNTTCTCTTTTTCAAGTGTCTCAAGTATCAATCCTATTTGCCAGTCTATTTGTGANACTGTACCGTAGTAAGCAGCTTTCATCTGGCGAAAAGTTTCTTCTGGANCGCTATTAAACCCACGAAATTTATGATTTTCCGTCTGGCAGTATAATTGGTATTCCAGCGGTTTTTCCTGNAGATCCTGTTTCTCTCCACGGAACGATGGGACATCATCAGGATGATACATCCGGGCGAAACGTCCAGAAGGTANATATGGATGGTGAGGCCCATAAAAGCCTAGCCACAAAAAAAAAGGATCTTTACCGTTGACTTGCTGGAGATAATTCTGCCCCTTTTGACCAACATAGGCATCAATGTGACAATCTTCTGGTAAGTCAGACGGCACGGCACCCAAGTTCTTCCTGAAGTCTTGTAATGCATAGCCAGTCTTATACGTATACCCACGTGAACTAACGTATTCTTCGAAAGGATTTTCCTTGTCTATTTGATATATTCCATCTGGATTTTCAGTCCAATTCCTGCGAATTCCCTGAGCCTCCAAATAATCAAGACTGTTTATAAATTTCTTCTGAGATATATGATGCTTACCAATACAGGCAGTTGAGTATCCATGATGATGAAAGAATTCAAGCATAGTAACTTCGTTTTCACTCAAATTGCTCCCATTCCATCGAACGCCATGGTGGCGCGGATAACGGCCTGTCATTATGGTAGCTCTGGATGGTTTGCATACTGGACTCTGTACAAAGCAGTTTGAGAAACGTGTTGACTCCGAAGCCAATTTGTCAATAGATGGTGTTTCTAATACTGGATCACCTGAATATCCGAGCGTATCATATCGCAAATGGTCGGTGGTAATTAACAGAATATTGGGAGGTTGACGCATTTAGCTATATTTTGAACCTAAAATCCCTATTCCTNCAAAGACAAATCTCACTTCAGNAATTGGGGAGGTATCAAATCCTTTTTAGGGTAAGACATGGCTTTTTGATCGCAGACTAGCTAAAACTCGCTAGCTGAGTACCATATCCCTATGACAATAACGGTAAAGATATTGCTTCGCCTGCCATCATGCTGAGCGTAACTGCTTCAGTAAACTCCATATATTTCACACCATCCTCAAAAGTGGTATGTGTAATGATTTCTTTCCCACGAATAGCATTAATAAACTCTTCTTCCACTCTCCAAGCACCTTTCTCTTCATCAGGAATATCAATCTCTGAAAGTGCTGAATCACTCCGCGTACCGCCATAAAGCTTACCGTTTGAAAAATGCAGTGTTCCTTGATTTCCATACAAAAACGCCTCAGGTCCTCCAGAAAAACCGGTTACACTAGAAATTTGATAATGAGCTTGCGCACCACAGGCCATATCTGCGATTATGCCAATATGCTCCGGAACACGAACAGATCTCATGACACCGCTATCGTCCTTTCGCATCTTAGCGAAAGTTTTTCCTACAGCAATAACACGTGTAGCTTCACCAACCCATCTCATAATTGCCTCGTACCAAATTCCCATACTCATAATATTAAAACCGCTGAGATCAAAATTCTCTCGCCAGTGGAGTAAGGTTTCGGAGTCAAGGAACTTTCCGCCCGCTCGAACTTCGATTGCTAATATCTCACCGAGGTATCCCTCAGCAATATATCTCTTAATAGTATTATCTACTGATAGGGTAAATGGGGAAGGAACGATTTGTGCGACGAGATCAGGTTTTATATTGGCGAGATCATACATCATATGAGCTTCTCTNGCATTTCTAGCCATACGTGCTTCACACATCACATGCTTATTTGCTTCTAAGGCAGCTAATGTTAATCGACAATGCATGTATGGCCATGTTCCAATCACAATGGCGTCGGTATCTGAAGCCTCAACTAATTCCTGCCAATTTTCGTAGATTTTCGGAATATTAAATTGTTGTGCGACCCGTTCAGATGAAGCACGACTGCGATTACAAACACTAGTAATTTCAACACCATCAATAGATTGTAAACCTGGAATGTGGCGAGAAGTTGTGTTAGCACCTGCTCCAACAATGCCAACACGAATTATATTATCANTCATGTGTTCCTTTCTCCATAGCATTAAGCTCAATCAAAATATTTAGTTACATACTCAGCTAGTTTCCTGAAATTGTATCTTACCGTATTAGTATACACGTAGTGATGCTTCTAACTTATTATCAGGTATGCCGACCCAAAATTAGTAAGAACTTACACTTAAGTAACATTAACCTGTTTTCTTAACATCTGAAGTTTCTTTGATTGGTTAATCCAATAATATCTTCATCNATCAAGGAAATCAGCAAAAACCTGCTGCTCTATTTACGAGAATTGCTGATAGCTTCTACTTGCNATTTNATAGTAGAAGCTATTCAGGTCAGTTATGTTAATTTATTNCCGTGATTTGGCCTGAAGTTTAGCTGCTTGACCAGGATTTCCAATATGCAAGGTGTCATAGGCCTGCTGAGAAGTTTTGAAAGGTCCTACATCTGCATGGCCATGCCAATCACCTTGATTATGAATAGGATTCTCAAGACCAGTTTCAGCTTCGCGTTTGGCGATCCACGCGTTCATTCGTTTTGTTAGCAACTCAACGACATCTGGGTGCGATTCAGCCAAGTTATCGTTTTCATCTGGATCACGAATTAGATTATACAGCTCAACTGCAGGTTTGAAGTGAAAATCGGGTTCCAGTGCCCTGATCAATTTCCATTCTGGTGTTCGCCATCCGTGTTTTCTCATCCAAGTACATTCAGTAAGATAAATCTCAGACTCATGAGACGTTACCTCGCTGTTAATCATAGGGATTAAGCTTCGTCCATCAAAGTTTATCCCAGCATCAATTTCTGCTAATTCTAGGATGGTTGGCACCAAGTCCTTATGTTGATTGAAACCAGGTACCCGTTGACCTGCCGGAATTTTTCCCGGATAACGAATAATAAGCGGCACATGAAGTGTTACATCATAAATACCGTGATGGTCAAACCAACATTCATGATCATAAAGTGTCTCACCNTGATCACCATTGAGAACCACGATAGTTTCATCCTGAATGCCCATTGCTTCCAGTGCATTGAAAATCGACTGAATACATGCATCCATGTAAGCAACTGCCCCGTCATACTGGGCTATAACATAATCTTTATCTGTAATACCAGGTGGCATCCAAGTAGCAAAATAATCGCAGAATGGCTTAAAAGTCATTACNGGTTTCATCGANTTATTATCNGGGTCACATTCATCACCATGATAAAACATACGTTCGTACGGTGCAGGAGGTAAATAAGGAGAATGTGGATCCATATGGCGCAAAAACAAGAAAAATGGTTGATCTTGACTCGCCATACGNTCTAATTCAGGAATTGCAACTTCATTCAGGCTCTGCGCTTTTGGGCTCCTTCCTTCCGCCCAACTTCCCCAACTAACTTTGTAATCTAAATAGTTGTCAAATCCTCGTGAACTTGGGTTGCCAGAAAATCCTATGCATGTCGTATCGTAACCTTCGTCATGCAACATCTCAGCTAATGTCTTGACTTCAGAACGCAATCCTCCCTTGTGACGCAAAGCAACGACCTGTGTACTGAAAACGTCTAATCCTGTCAACATTGAAGCATATGCACTAGTTGTTGGAACATGAGGACAATACGTTTTTTCAAACAGAGTTCCTGACTCAGCAAACCGATCAATGTATGGTGTNGTCAGACGATTATACCCATAACAACTCATGTGGGTTGCTAATAACGAATCGATTCCAAAGAGTACGACATTTGGTTTTTTTGCCATAGTTATTTTCCTGATTAATTACGTTTTCTAAAGGTTGAACTTACTTTCAAATCACAAACAACTAAATCATGTAAGTATACGATAAGAGATAAAAAATCTCCAACAGAAATCCGCAAGATGGTGATTCTGAAGTAGCACCCCTTTCCTGGGCATCCTCGGGTCATCAACGAATTAAACCCGCTCAATTAATGGAGCGTGAACAAGGTTCTTTCCATGCTTACTTACCTCCATCGGCGATGATAAGAATCACATTGGGTCGTTTTGGCATTACAATCATCCTTAGTCGTAGAGAAATTTCAAGAGAGTCTCATGTGCTCTTGTGTGCTGACTGATAAGCCGTGCGCCCTTCCGGAGTAGGAGCGATGAAGGAAACGCCCCCGTCGGAGGGTGTTGAGATTCCGACGTCACCGTGTGCTACCGCTCGTTCTGTGGCAGCAGCCTCCGCAGCGGCTTTGGCTACTATCGCGGCCTCTCCGCCAACGGGGCCCGCGCACAAAGGTTCGATGGATGCAGACGGCGTGACACTGATGAGGTCAACGATGGCCTCGAGTAATTGCTCGGCCCCTCCGTCTTGCAGAAAATGCCCGACGCCGTTGATCGTGACATGCTCCACACCAGGGTGCTTTGTTCCTGGGCAGTGCTCCAGCCAGATTGCGTCGCCGCCAGCCATAACTGTGTCTTCGTCGCTAAACGCAAGTAGTACCGGCTTGGTAAACTTCTGAAACACACTCCAAGCTGCAGCGTTGTTCTCGGCCTCTGTTATCATCGGACGACTGGTGGGATCGGTAGCCGGCGTTGGGACGAGCTCTGGGAACATCCTCGCACCTGCTTTATAGATGTCGTCGGGGTACGGCGCATCGTACGCAGCCCTCTCCATCAGATCCATTTCGGGGTTGCTCGGTCCGACCGCTTTTTGTGCCATGATTTGACCGGGCCATCGACCACCGCGCTCTTCCATCCAGATATCATCCTTCAGCCCTGTGCGGAATGCGAATGTCTTCCAGCTATAAAACCCAGGTGAGACTTTGAAGAAACTGTCGTCGCAGGTCGGCAACATAGTGTTCGCAATGACAAGGCGGCGGAAGGCTCCGGGGTACGACGCAACGACGCGGGCTCCGATCAGACCACCCCAGTCCTGCAACACCGCGGTAACACCTTTGAGGCGTAGGTGGTTGATGAGCAAATCGATGTTCCAGC
>NZUQ01000121.1 GCA_002697225.1 Candidatus Poribacteria bacterium | reverse complement strand
GAGGACATGGTCATTGAACTCAATATTAAAACAATCCATGTTATTTAAAGTAAAGCTATTGTCTTGAAAAATATGTAGTTATGGGTAATAGTTTCTGGATGTGATGTTTCCCCGACATTATAATGATATGTGTTATATCGCGTAGTTATATCAATCAAGCCAAAGTCAAGGGCAACATACGTAATATAGCTTGATTCAAAAGAGCTCCCCGCATTATTGGTCTTCCTCAGAAAATTGCATTTTATGAAATTCGGCCCCTTAGCTCTCTAAGGATAATTGGATCATGTTACTTTTCGTTTATGGAACATTGCTAAAAGGGATGGAAAGAGAATTTGTCCTAAGCAATAGTCAGTACTTAGGTCCCGCAGTTTTTCAAGCACAGCTTTTTGATCTAGGGGATTATCCTGGTATAAAGGTTGGAAGAGATTTGGTTATTGGTGAGTTATACGAAATAAATGGGGTTACCCTGGATTTATTAGATAGGTTAGAAGGGTACAAAATCTGCGAGGAAAATGACTCTCTTTACTTACGTCGGGAAGTGGAAATTCAAAGGATAAATGGGGGGGGCGTTCAAGCATTTTGTTATTTTTACAACCATGGTATTAAAAATAAGAACTTAATTATTAATGGTGATTACCGCAGGTTTAGACTTGAACAAGAAACTGAGGATCAATGGGTCTTAGCGTATGGACCTGATATCAGCACAGGTTTTTTGACCGAAAGAATTGGTGAGGTAAAAGCTATCAAAAGAGGATACATTGATGGCTTCAAGCTCACATTTCAAGTTACTGGGAAGCGGGTAGTTTATACTAACATCTTTTACGCAGGAGCAGGAGAAAAGTGCCCCGCCGTTGCCTATCAACTTACACTAGATCAGACTGCTACCTTAGATAAATGGAGAGGAGTACCCTACAATTACTTGAGACTGAGTATACCGTTCCATGGTCAGTCCGATCATACGAGTGTTGTGCAAGCATATATTGTCCGCCCTGAAAAGTTGGTTACAGGTTTAGATATAGAATGTGATTGTATTGAATATATTCAGTGTGGTTACAAAGAGCATGGGTTTGATGAAAGTTATTTGACGAAGGTTCTTGAGGATACAAATAGTTTTCACGTATCTACACTCGAACGTTAATTTGTATTTTTGATGGGGAATGCATTTTTGCGTTTTGAATTGTGGAGATAGAATTATCGGACAGAGGGCCCTAGACTTTTGGGGATTTTTTCTGCTATTGTAGCGATATGGTCATCCTAATTTTTGATTGTTAAATGTTTGGTTACCTTTGTTTGTATTTATATTGCTGGCAGGGATTTTTGTTGGAGGTACTGTGGAAGTCTCGAATATACTAGTTGACTTTAATACAGACCATTTTGATCCAATTTACTACTCTACGACTGGATACCCTGAATTTTGGGAGAGTGTTTACCGGAATTCTATTGAACATTTTTCAGAAGTTTGGGGGAAAGTAGGGCCTTTGTATTTTTTTTTGATACAGATCAACGATTGGGAAGTTGATTTAAGTAACCAGTCTAAACTTTGTGCCGGATCTGGATTTATTCGAAAATCAAATTCAGAGTTGAAAAAGGAATATTGTCGTATAGTTAATCGATCTGAAAAACATAGCGTTAATTGGGAAGACGGAAATCATGGGATGAGTTGGAGTTTGAATCCTGACGCAATGACAATAACCATGACAATGTCTCCCAATCGAGATCCAATCCAGTTTGTGATAGGACCGATACACGAGTATATGCATGCTTATCAAACTGTGTATGGTTATTCTGAGAAAGCTGTTGCAAGCAATCAAATGGGACAATCGTTATGGAGAGGACCATCTTGGTGGATGGAGGGCTCAGCTACTTTCGTCTCCGCCCTCTATTGTTATCAAAATCCAGTTTTGTTTGAGAACATAGCGGATTGGTGGGATTGGGAAGCATATAGCAGAGATCTAAATACGCATTTGGATAATTACAAAGGAGCAAGAAAGACAATACGACAAGGTTCTACTTATAATGACTGGAATCTGCTTGAAAACGAAAATTTAGTGCATGAAATAATCTACGGTGGAGGGAACGTTGCTTGCGTGTTTTTAATCCAGCAATGTAAATCGCTGCAAAAATTCATGGAAATTTTCCCTTTAATACCAGAGATGGGATGGGAAAAAGCATTCGAAAAAAACTTTAGTATGACTGTTGAAGAGTTCTACTTGAAATTTCAAGAATTTGTTTCTAGCGCAAAAGTATCGAAAGAAATGCCTTCTAGTCAAGAAAGTTGGTGTGGTTTTCTTAAGGAAAGGTAAACTCAACATGCCACTTCTCACTTCATATGACCTGACTTGGTTTTACCGAACTTGGTATTTTTCGGTAGAAAGCTAAAGCTGAATTTCTGATCGCTAATTTCAGTATTTATTTCTGGTTTTATCGATTTCAAAAACACTCTTGTTTGATCAAGTGGGCGTGCAATTTCAACCTGAAATGGCCGAAGAATTCCTCCAACGCTTCGATAGTCAGAGAATTTCGTTTCTTGAATTGTGGTGCCGTCTTGGTCTATGATAATCCATTTTCTTATGGTTGGGTCAGTTTCTTGTAGCAGAATCGTGATTTCTTCGACGTACCCGGTTTTCTCACCCCTGCGTTTGACCAGCAATTTCCTACCTGATTTCGATAGGGAAAGATAATCTAACCTACCGTCAAGAAATGGATTGGCAAATATAGCACTCCGCACGTCGGAAACACGTAAATCGATTCCAAAGATAGCACGNANNACACTATCTTCNAGGGATTCTAAAATTGCTTCTTGTTCGTTGATGAAGTAAAGNAGGAATTGCCCGCGAGCGGCNATGGCAATAATTCGGGGTTCGTTAAAAACCCCCATAGTTTGNATATGGAGCAGGTCNCCATCCGTNTNTGACCTTTTGTACCACAGAATCTCACGAACTTCTTCAGATTTTCCTTTTTCTTCGATGACAACTTTCATTTGCATCTTAAGTGAGGAAGTTAGATCATAGCTCAAACGCAAATCGGCTAAGACAGGGTCAAGGGTGTCTACTTCTACCGGAGAGAGTTGNAGACTTGTTTCGCGGCCGCTACTACATGCTAGTNNGAATTGTAACACTAAAAGTANATGACCATATTTANAGCAAAATAGNNNAGGTCTNGAAAANNTTTTGAGAGGTGAGTCTCTTANCATTTCTTAGGAGGAANTTTTGTAACTACACTTGGGAGTTGGCAAAATAATTGCCANGTGTCCACAGGCTTAAGCGACTTCAGCAATTGANTTTTTGACAATATCATATGCCTCATCAACATGATCCGTNGTAATATTAAGNGGAGGCATGAATCGGAGNACATNATCATTGGTACAAATNGTTATCAAACCGTTCTCAATACATTTTNCGGCAATTGGCTTNGCATCAATCTCAAAAACGACTCCTTGTAACAGTCCTCTGCCACGNATTTCCTTTAGTGGAACCAATTTTTGAAGGTGCATGAATTTTTCTTCAAGGTAATTCCCAACCGATATGACATTCTTGAATAGATCCTCTTCAATTATTGTTTCAAGGGTTGCTAGGGCTGCTGCTGTAACGAGTGGGTTACCACCAAAAGTGGCTGCGTGGGTGCCTGGGACGAAGCTCTCTGCAACTGCTTTTTTTGCCAGCATCGCGCCAATTGGAGTTCCCCCTCCAAGGGATTTTGCCATTGTTAAAACGTCCGGAACAACACCGTAGGTCTGGTAACCAAAAAATGCACCTAGCCGGCCGGGGGATGTTTGTACTTCATCGAAAATAAGTAAAAGGTCATGTTGATCGCATATCTCTCGTAAACCCTCCAAATAACCTTCACTTGGGACATTTACTCCACCTTCTGATTGGATTAGTTCAACTAGGATAGCACAGGTCTGCGAGGTAATTGTTTGTGCAACTGCGTCAAGATCATCAAATGGGACATAACTGAATCCAGGCAACATTGGTTCGAAACCTTCATGGTATTTTGTTTGTCCAGTAGCTGTAATAGTAGCCATTGTTCGACCGTGAAATGAGTTATGCATAGTGATAATCTCGTAAGCGTTGGATTTGCCATTGTCTACCGCATATTTTCGGGCTATTTTTATGGCTGATTCATTTGCTTCAGCGCCACTGTTACAGAAAAAACACTGATCAAGTTCGCCATTATCTATCATTAGTTTGGCTAATTTAGCTTGGGGTTCGATATAGTAAAGGTTCGAAACATGCATTAACTTTTCTGCTTGCTTATGTATGGCTTCAACAACCTTGGGGTGGCAATGACCTAAGCCGTTTACTGCAATCCCACTTAAGAAGTCCAAGTGTTTATTTCCTTCTGCATCCCAAACATAAGGGCCTGCTCCCCGGACTAGTGCTAGTGTGCGGTCACCATATGTGTTCATAATGTATTTGGTTGCCATTTCTTTGATTTCAGCTGTAGTCATCTTTTAGGTTTCCCTTTGCTGTGATCATTAATTCTGTAGATTTAGATTGTATCCTGTAACCTNAGTTCAGTGCAAGTTATATACTGGGACAAAGATCCAGCAAAAATATGGCATAAAAAAAGGGTAGCTAGTATAACAGCTACCCTTTTAATACTATTGAAATTGCTTGTTATTGGCCTGTTGCGCTAATTTTAGCTGCTTCTGGAGCTGAAGTCGGCAACGACCTTTTAGCAAGATAATCTTCCGGAATGTAATTTTGATAATCTGAAATATCGCCGTGTGTTAAAGAATAAACAACGATATTAGTAAAGAAACGATACACACCCGGTGAGTAGTGGACGGATCTTGTTGGTAAACTAACCGATTCCATAGCACACATATAGTCGCGACGGCCAATTAGTACCGAAAGCTTCTCACCAACCGACACACCTTCAACGTAGTTACGCTTTGGCGGTTTAGTCCCCCACCAGAAGATATCAAATCCAACTGGAGGACCACCCATCTCATAAAAATTCTTGTAGACTTCATGGTCATTTGGAATACGCTCAACCTGATATTCTGGCATCACATACCGCATTTGAGCCAAAAACAACCGGATCATCGCCTGCGCGGGGGCATTCACACCACAATCATCAAAGGAGAACATCCCACCTCTTTCAACAAGGTATTTACGCAATGCGGCTGCTTCAGTTTCAGAAAACCGACTGTCCATTTTTCCCCCACCGTACTGACGCCCCAGAAGGTTTCGGGAACGTACGAGTGAGGGGTCGTGTCCTGTTAGGAAGGTGATGGGACATTTCATCAAATTTGCATCTGTTAGTTTTATCGCGCCACCCTCGACATTCATATCGGCTTTGATTTTCGTCCGCTCATTGAGCCATTTAACTAGGGCATTGAGCGACGAAGCATCTGCCCACCAGTCGGATAGACTATGACGTATACGAGTAAAACGAACAACCCCACGAATATCACGGCCTTTACCTATGACACGTCCACCCGGTTCCCCTCGTTCTAGCGGTGGAACTTCAACGTTACCGAGAGTTATGTTTTCAACAACGTCTCCTAATACGTCTCTTACTGCACCAACTTCCTTGACCATTGCTAGCCCAGGAGCTCTAACCGAAACACCTTTGACCTGCACAGCCCCAACGATACCTCTGGCAATTCCGCCTGGCTTGCCACCTGGTGGTGCTGAAGCAACAGGACCAGAAAAGGCTAAGGCTCCTGGTGCATCTGTGACAGGGAGATTGGTATGCGTGATAACTTGTGGCGTTGGTGTATTTGTTACAACACGTGGCACATTCGGGTTGATTGGGGCGTTAATCTTCACGACACGTTGTGAGAATTCCAACACAGTTTGTGTTTGAACGGTAGTTGGACGTTGAACAGCTGCTGTTGTGACCCTTGGCTGAACTTGAACTTGTTCGACGATAACAGTGTTCTCAGTTGGAATTGTCGGCTTGACAATAGGTTTGATGATTGGTTTACGGACTTTAGGTTTAGGAGGTTCTTTCACTTCAAGAACTTCTGCACTAATGAGATTTTTGAAAGTTTGCGTTTGTGTAATCAAATAAATCCCTAATAGCAACACTGCGAACCCATGCAATGCTGCGGAGATAACAAAGGCACTTCCGGATCTCTTTAAACTCATTCTAGTTTATACCCTCCATCATAAAGCTTTTAGATCAAGTATTTTGGTTTGTAATTGGCAATTAACATGCCAACTTTATATGAAAGCTTAAATCCCGGCATATAGCTACTGAAGTTGAATCAGTAAACACAACTGTACAACATTGTTATAACTGTTTAATACTGCACAATACTGTGCANTGCACAGTATTGTGCAGTTAANGGGCGATCNATTAAGACTCTCTAAAACATAAATCGTTAAAGTTNAACCTGATGTTTCTTGTCATCAAAGTATCCAATGCCGTCTAACTGCGACTTTGCATGGATTTCAATCTTTTTATGGCCAGCAAGGTTGCGCGTTTCAATTGATTCCACTTTATTGATTAGCCACTTTTTGCCAATCTTAACTAGATAAGCCCATGTTTGACCGTGTCTCAATGCATTTGTAGTATGGATACCGGCTTCTAAACGGCCTCCCCTGGAACGCATATACATTTCGCTGATATCTGATCCATTCCATCTGTCGTTTTTAGTTGAATGATGCCCTTTGGCTAGCTTTTCCAATGTGCCGCGAACTCCTTGGCCATCAGCATAAATGGTTTCATTCTCAGCGATGTTTACTATAAGATAGTCGCTCGATTTATTGGTCCACAGTTTGTAGACATTGGTCAGTTCACGCTCGTTATAATTAGTGACAAAACTCTTATAAGTTTCAGCTACAGCGTCCCTTTCAAGCTCATAATCGATATAAGTCGCTTTGTTGAATGTAATTTTATCTGATTCGATTGTGGCAGTATAAGCTTGCTGGTTTTCCTTATCAGTAATTAACCATTCTCTTCCTTTTTGGNTGACTTTGACTTCTGAACCCGTGCCCATTTTGACTCCTTGGGTGGCGAGTTCGTTAAGTAAACCGTCGGGTAGCATTCCACCGTCTAAATCTGAGGCATAAACTGAATCTACAGCTATAACAGAANTTTTCTTAGATTTTGGTTTAACAGGATCCTCGCTTCCACATCCAACCAAGGTATAGCATGACACCACTAATGCCAACAGTGTCATCAGACTCCAAATTGATCTCTTTTTCACTTTGCCCTCCGACTATTAATTTATGTGTTTTGGTTAGTCCATTACGTTGGTGGTCAAGATACTGAATTTGTTTTGTCTTGATGTTAGGCTCAATACAAACCTGTTAATGCTATTGATTTTCAAGATGGAGNCCTAACGAAATAACCNAACCTCCACCAATCNTANCATTATTCTAACACGATTGACAATTTTAAGTCAATACTAAACTATCAATTACTGACACCACATCTAAAACGCGAATTTGATTCATTGATTCTCTCGCAATGGTTGCACAGTTTGGCCCAATAGGACAGAAACGGTTTGGACTGCTAGCACCATATAGACCAATTGTCTGTGTGCCAACAGTAGCAGAAATGTGCATTGGGGCAGAATCGTTACCAATGAACAAATTACATCTTCGCAAAAGTTCAGCCAGTTGCTGAAGATTAGTTTCTCCCACGATGTTGAAGGCTTTCTTCTTTATCCTATTTTCAATCTCGGAGTTAATGGGCAATTCTGATTTGACTCCAACCAAAAAAACCTGTGCTTGATGGTGAAAAATAAGCCAATCTATTAACTCCGCAAAACGTTTGGTCGGCCATCGTTTTGCAGCGATTGGAGATCCCGCATGAATGGCAACTCTCAGTAGGTTGGAGGGATCCTCTAATTTTTCCAGATAGTTGTCAGCCCATAATTTTGCGGGTTTTTTCGTATGGAAATCTGCGGTACAAACTGGAGTTGGGATCTGAACCGACCTCAGAAGATTGAGATTCCGAGCTGATTCGTGCAATTCCTTGTAACCATTTAAACCGATTTTATGCCCGATTTGCAGATACGCCCGATCAAGCCGATAGGGTATATTCACCCATAAAGCAAAGACCACTGTCACCCAATCTCCTCGCAAATCTATCAAAAAATCATACTGTTGTTCTTGCAAACGACAAAAGATTTTATAAGTTTGGNGCAGGTTGGTTGGGGCCATTCCACGCGAAAANAAATGGGAATTATAGCCAATAACCTCATCTACATCAGGATGGTTTTGCAAGATCTCGTAATTCCAATTGCCAACGAGAGCATCAATTTGGGCTGAGGGGAAAGTGTGACGTAAATTGGAAAAAACGGGAATTGCGAGCAAGAGATCTCCTAAGTGATCCAATTTAATGACTAGAATTCGCTTAGGGGCAAAGCTAGGCGGAAGTGTCTCGGGATAGGTAGTCATTTGTACCAGAAAGGAGCTGATCATAGTTGAGAGTTCAACCAGTTTTGTAATCATGCCATGTTTTTAATAGATGCCCAGTGATTTANGGTNTGTTCAATTTGCTAGGTGGAAGTGGCTGATACTGGTAGAATTCCATGGTAAATGTGCCGCGCCCTTTGGTCATTGATCGCAGGTCGGTTGTATATTTAAATGTTTCGGCAAGCGATATGGTTGCCGAAATTATTTCCATTTGCCCTTCGTCTTCAGTTTGGCTGATTTTAGCCCGACGGGAATTGAGGTCGCTGATTACTTGGCCTGCATGTTCAACTGGTACTGTTACTTGTATTTGCATGACCGGTTCGAGTAATATTGGACTTGCTTTACGAACAGCATTATCGAACGCGACAGCAGTAGCTGCTTCAAAGGCAATTTCGGAAGAGTCTGTTTCGTGATAAGATCCGCCNAGNAGGGTGACTTTTACACCTTGAACTGGATAACCAGATAGAATGCCATTTAGCATCGAANTTTTCACCGCCTTTTCTATAGTTGGCACATNAAATGGTGGAATTTGTGTGTCATTACTGGCATCGACAAACTCGAATCCAACTATATCTGGCAGTGGTTCTACTCGTAGTATAACATCCCCGTAGATGCCTTGATCTTCAGTTTTGTGAATGTGTTTTCCTCTCCCTTCGGAAATGTCCCCTATTGTTTCACGATAGGCAACTTGCAAGTTGCCTACTCGAGCGCTGACACCAAACTCATGAAACATTCTGTCAGTCAGAATCTCAAGGTGAAGTTCCCCCATTCCAGAGATGACACGCTGTCCGGTTTCCTTGTTAATTTCCATAGTGAAGGTTGGGTCCTCTTCCATCAAGATTTGAATGGTCGAGTCCAACTTACTCTTGTCACTTTCAGATGTCGGTTCTATAGCGACTGAAATAACCGGTTCGGGAAAAACAATATTTTCAAGTAGTAAAGGATGCTTCTGGCTAGCCAATGTATCCCCTGTTGTGGTATCTTTTAAGCCAACTAGTGCGACGATATCTCCTGGATATGCCTGATCACAATTCTCCTTTTTATTTGCATGAACCTGTAATATACGCATTACACGTTCCTTCTTATTTTTACTAACATTTAAAACAACCTGCCCTTTTTTGAGCACTCCAGAATATAGCCTGCAGTAAACAATCTTATCAACGTTAAGATCACTTGCAACTTTGAAAGCTAAGGCTGAAAATGGCTGGTCTTCTGTTGGTTCACGTTTTTCTACGTTCTCGGTATTAGGTACTATCCCTTCGATGGCAGGGACCTCTTTAGGAGAAGGCAAGAAGTCGACGATGGCATCGATTAAAGGGTGAACGCCTANATTCCTGAGCGACGCGCCACACATAATTGGGAAAAAAACATTTGCTAATGTGCCGGATCGGATTGCACTTTTAATTAGGTCTTCGCTAATGCTTTCATTTTCTAGGTACTTTTCTAGTAATTCATCGTTTTGGCTGGAAATTTCCTCAATCATAGCCTCACGTGTTAGCTCTGCTTCATCTTGCATCGCAGGTGGGATATCGCAAAATTCGAAGGTTTGTCCTTGGTCATTTGTGTTCCAATAAAGTGCTTTCATTTTGATTAGGTCTATAACCCCTTCAAAATCATCACCAGCCCCAATTGGGATTTGGATAGGTAACGGNAGCGTAGTCAAGCGATCCGACATCATNTCTATCACTCGGAAGAAATTCGCGCCGAGACGGTCCATTTTATTGATGAAGGCAATTCGAGGAACTTCATAGCGATCCGCCTGCCGCCAAACCGTTTCGGATTGAGGTTCTACNCCTCCGACTGCGCAAAAAAGAGCGATTGCTCCGTCAAGAACACGAAGCGATCGCTCAACTTCGACAGTGAAATCTACATGTCCAGGTGTGTCGATCAAATGNATTTCGTGATCTTGCCAGAAGCAGGTTGTTGCGGCAGCTGTGATGGTAATACCGTGGTCACGTTCCTGATCCATCCAGTCCATCTCGGTTGTNCCATCGTCAACAGAACCAATCTTATGTTTCCTTCCGGTATAGAATAGGATACGTTCGGTTGTGGTAGTTTTTCCAGCATCGATGTGTGCNGTAATCCCAATGTTTCTTATTTTATTAATCGGGGTTTTCATTTGGATTTACCTTGGATTATCAAGTATTGACATAAAAGTTTAGGCGTGCTATAATCTGAAAATCGTAAAATTTGTAGGAGTTCTCGATAATGAAGAAAATTGTAGTCTTTGTTTTCCTGACACTATTTACAACCGTGTTTTTTATCGGATGTTCGAAGCCGGTATTGCCAATAGAGTTAAAGGAGAGNCACAAACGAATTGTCATCGCTCCTTTTGCAACTGAAGAGGATTCTGCTAACATGGAACGNCGTTTCCCATTGGATCTCNCTACTAGTTTAAGCATTGCTGAAAAGGAGCGAGANTGGATTTACGATCAATCGGATACGCTAAGTCCTGTCGGTGACTCACTCAAAAACCAAGGGCTTGAACCAAATGATATCTTTATGGATTCGGCACTGGCTGCTAAAATCGGAAAAGAACTTAATGCCGATCTAATTATTGTTGGTCACATTGCAAATCCAAGAATTAAAGAGTGGATGGACAACAATCCAGTTTTTGATATGAGTAATCAAGCCGGAATCTCTGGCACTACAAGGTTTNTCCTCGTTTATCAGCAGGCAACATTAAATGTTACAGTTAANGTTGTTGATACGCAAACAGGCAACGCGATCTGGTTAAACGGAGAAGATAAGGGTAAAGGGTTTACTGGTTATACAAAGTACATCCGAGAATTCCAGACTCAAGATCCTGCCAAAGAGTATAGCCGAGTTGCCGAGGAACAGATACGTGCAGATATTCGAAAGCATATGCTNAGCCAAATCGGCCACCANCTTTTGCCGGAGAAAATTTCTGGNCGTCCTGTCCCTGATATTTTGGCGAAACCTGACCGNCCGCTTGTGAGNGCAGGTGGGAAACCAATTCTTTGGTAACCCGAATCAAATTNCCTTTACGTTACTNGNAAATGTTCTGAACACAGCAGGATTGNCTTTCTAGCTGTGTTCGGANGCNGATGTGCTTCCTTNACCGGTTGATCCGAACACTTCCCGATTGCATNGCCTTTTCTGCTTCTTCNACAGTNGCCCAGTTAAAATCCCCTGGAAAAGTGTGGGCGAGGGCTGAATATGCCCCAGCGAAATCGACGGCTTCTTGTGNGCTCTTTTCTTGAAGNAGNCTGTAGATCAANCCGGAAGAGAAACTATCGCCTCCCCCNACTCGGTCAACTAATTCCAAATCTTTATAAATCTGTGATAGGTAGAACTNTNGACCGTCAAAAAGCAGTGTACGCCAATCATTTAGCCAACCAGTTTTAGCATCACGAAGCGTCGTTCCAATNTTCTTTACGTTTGGGTAGGTTTCAGCGACNCGGAATACAACTTCTTTGTAACTTTCAGGGTCTAANTNNGCAAAGTCTTCTGTTGTGCCTTCTGCTTTGAAGCCAAGTGATTTTTCAAAATCCTCTTCGTTTCCAATTAAAACGGTAACAAATTTTACTAAGTCTTGGTTAACTGCTTGGGCTTCTTCTGGACTCCACAATTTCGATCGNAAATTCAAATCATAGCTGGTCTCAAGTNCCATTGATCGAGCTGTTTCTAACGCCTCTTTTGAAACAGCAGCAGCTGATTCTGAGAGAGCCGGCGTAATCCCACTTAGATGAAACCATTTCGNGCCATCAAATATGGAAGCCCAATTGACCTCTCCAGGTTGGATATTGGATATGGCAGTATATCCACGATCGTAGGTCACACTGCTAGCACGTGGACCCGCACCCAATTCCAAATGATAGAAACCGTTGCGTTCGTGACCAACACCATCGAAATCCGACCATATGATATGAGAGATATCTACGCCTAACTCACGACCTTTATTACGGATGAATCGTCCAGACCAATTGTCAACAAGTCGAGAAACCCATGCTGTTTTTAAGCCTATGTTTGCACTATTTACAGCAACATTCAACTCTGCNCCACCAGCTGTTGCCAGCAAAGAGCTGGCGTTTTCTAAGCGCATGAAATCGGGGGAAGCCAAGCGAACCATTGCTTCTCCGAACGTCACCAGATCATACATTTATTGTTTGCCTTTCACCTTTTTGGATTACTATAACGCATAAGCAATCAGGGGGTCAAGACAAATGTTCCGTTGCTTAATTCAGGCGTACTCTGATATAATTTCAAACAGTTTTAGATAAGGAGGTCCTGAGGTATGTTTAAGTTCCTAGCAAAGTTTTTTGAAGGATGGATCGATATAGAAGGAGCATATAATCAGTGTGATAGAGCGGTGAGTCAACTGCAAGAATATAAGGAGAACCCAGAAAGGTTTACGGGTGATAAAAAAGAACAATTTGATCTTGTAGTTAATAATGCTATTGTATCCGCCACCCAATTTGTGGATATGGAAATGGGAGGTGAACGTCATTGGCCTGGTATTTTNCGTGAAATGCATAAGTATTTAGCCACAATCTATTTTGAACAGGGGCTTGTTGACAAAGCTGAGTGGCATTTTCTTAAGTTGAAGGAATATGGTGTAGAAGGCGCAAGGGATTACGATGAGATACACGAAAAATTTCGGCTTAAAGANGANCTCCAGAGTACTGAAAATAGCGNAATAGTTGAATCCAGCGGTAATGTGTCTGCATAAAANAAATGCGATTCCTCAATCCGTCAGCCTTTTTTTTACTGGTATTGATTCCGATTGTGGTGCTGTTACATTTTTTGAAACTTCGACGGCGGCAACAAATTGTACCGAGTGTACAAATGTGGNTATCTGCGTTTGAGGAGACACAAACAAACGTTCCATTCCAAAAGCTTAAAACTTCCNTATTATTGCCGCTTCAAATTCTTTTCTTGTTGATGGTTGTTGGTAGCATNGCGCGTCCGGCGTTTTATCGGCCACTAGAAAATTNGGATCAGGCCATTCTCATANTTGAGACATCGGCAAGTATGAGTGCCAGAAACAATGGTAAAACATACTTCGATCAGGCGAAGTCGGAATCTTTGAGTTTGATTAGTCGACTCCCNTCCGATTGTCGAATAATGATTTTGGATACGTCCANCCCTCCAAATATTCNATCCNCATTCACTTCTGATAAAANAAAANTNAGGTCTGTAGTCAATCAGCTTTCGGTTCAGCATACGTCCAGCCATTTAAAATCAGTGTTNTCNGTTGCCAGCAGNTACCAAACTGCTGATACACAAATCTATGTTGTTTCAGATGATTTTGGTGGGCTAGCGAANCTTAAGCTTAAAAATCTTCAGATGATTCCGATTGGNAAACACCTCGATAACGTTGCGATTGTGAATTTTAATGTAACACGTAACTTNGAGCGTCCTTCCTTGATTATTATTTTTGTTGTTCTGCAGAACTTTTCTGACACGAGCNTAGATTTTAAGATTCGTCTGGAAATTGAAGGTAAATGGATTGATGATCAGCTTGTACNGATGCCTGCAGGNNAGGTNTCGGAAGAAATTGTGTTTACACTGGAAGATGNAGGCTTTGATGGTCATGTTGTGACAGTTNGGTTTGATCTTGATGATGCGCTTTCAATAGATAATAGTGTCTCGGCAATATTGCANCCGATTATTAAGCCACAGGTGGTTCTTGTAACTGATCGGAAACCACGCTTGTTAATTCAGATGTTGAGGACAAATCCAAATATTGAATTTAACCAAACGAACACNCAGAGTTATCATGGTTATGGTGATATTNTTATTTTCGATCAGTTNATGCCANNGGTACTNCCAGTTGGAAATGTGATTTTNCTCGCTCTCCCAAATAATTTCCCGATGGCAGAATTGGTTGAAAGCGAAAGTTCAGCACACGTGATTAATCAAGATAGAGCACATCCCATTTTGCGTGATATCCCTCAGCTCGACATAGAAATTCAGAAAATATTGATTGGTAAACTTCCTGTCTGGGGTACTCCACTGATTGAGGCAGATCTTGGGCCATTGGTATGGCATGGGCAATGGAATGACCAAAAACTTGTCGTTTTCAATTTTGACCCATTCGACCTGCAACTATCATCATTTGCGATCTCGATTCCGGCAGCACCAATGCTAATTTCACAGTGTCTTGATTGGTTGGTTCCACCCAAGACCAAAATCTATCCTGATTTGGTCCGGACTGGAGAACCCGTGAAATTCTATTTGAATTTGGAAGGAGAAAAATCTATTTCAGTTCTATCACCCAATGGTACGAATGTAGATTTGAAAACAATGTCTGTCTACACCGATACTTCTCAGGTGGGTATTTATACTGTTTCTGTAGACGATCAATCTGTTGGTAGATTTGCGGTAAATTTGTTAAATGCATCTGAATCAAGCTTGATAAAGAAACAACCCCCAAAGCAAAAAGTATTGGATGAAAAAACAACACAAGAACAGATGGTGTATGTCGAAGTCTGGCGTGCTACCGCCCTTTTTTCACTGTTTCTGCTAGTTTTGGAATGGATTGTTTATTATATGGGGAAACAGAATTGACTGATCGTGGCAAGATTATCGGTGTAACTGGAGGGATCGCATGTGGCAAGTCAGTCGTATGCCGGTTTTTCGCTCAAAAAGGTGCTTTTATTATTGATCTTGATCAGGTTGGGCATCAACTTTTGCAGAATACTAGCTCTGTCTTTGGTCAATTGTTATCAACGTTTGGCACAACAATTCTTGATGGTGATGGCAAGATTAATCGTTCTAAATTAGGAGAGGTAGTTTTCACCGATCCTGAAGCACGTAAACAACTTGATGCCATCATGCATCCTGTTATTTTACAGGAGTCGAGGCATTCTGCTCACCAATTTGTTGAAGGGAATCCCGATCGAATTGTTATGATTGATTCACCTCTTTTAATCGAGGTTAATGGGTATGAAACGGTTGATTTGGTTATTGTTGTGATAACTGATGTCCATACGCAGAAGCAGAGATTAATTAAACGTAGTCATGATCAGAAACGACCGATCAATTGTCACCAAGTTGAAGCTCGGATTAAGGCTCAGTTGCCCCTATCTGAGAAGGTCAAATATGCTGATTTTGTGATTGACAATAGTGGAACCGTCGATAATTTGAAATCAAAAGTCGACGAATTATGGCGAATTCTAACTCGATAAAGAGTAGATTTGAACAAGATTGAAGTTACAATATCCAATGCTTGTGTGTTATAATTATAGCCCTGTAGCTGACGTGATATGGAACATGAATATAAACCAAAANAATGATGACATCAGACCAAATTCGAGCTAGTTTTCTGGACTATTTTCACCATCGGGATCATGTTATTGTACCGAGTGGTTCACTGGTTCCAGCAGATGACCCAACCTTGCTTTTCACTAATGCGGGTATGAACCAGTTCAAAGACGTCTTTTTGGGACTTGGGGAAAGAAACTATAAACGTGCTGCTGATACCCAGAAATGTATCCGTGTGAGTGGGAAGCACAATGATCTTGAGGAGGTTGGTTATGATGGTCACCACCATACTTTTTTCGAAATGCTTGGAAATTGGTCCTTTGGTGATTATTACAAGCGTGAGGCAATTAGTTTCGCTTGGGAATTGATTACTGAGGTTTGGAAAATACCTAAGGATAAACTGTGGGCCACCATTTATCTTGATGACGACGAAGCAGAGAAAATGTGGGTTGAATCAACTGACCTCCCTGTTGATCGTGTTTTGCGGTTTGACGAAAAAGAAAATTTCTGGGAAATGGGAGAGACGGGTCCTTGTGGGCCGTGCTCTGAACTTTTTGTTGATCTTGGCCCGGAAGCCGACCCCGATTTTAAGGGTGAACCGAAAGACGGTGTCAACGTTTCCGATCGATTTAGGGAATTCTGGAATCTTGTTTTCATTCAGTACAATCGTGATGAGCANGGCCAATTACATCCTCTTCCNGAGACGCATGTNGACACAGGTATGGGGTTTGAGCGGATTGTTGCTATCATNCANGGCGTTGACTCCAACTACAAAACTGACATCTTCATGCCTCTTCTTGATNAAATTGCTAATTTGACTAACCAAGGATATTCTGATGATGNAGNTGGTGTACCACATCGTGTCATNGCAGATCATATACGTTGCCTTACTTTTGCAATAGGTGATGGNGTTATGCCTTCAAANGAAGGGCGTGGATATGTGATGCGCCGAATTCTCCGCCGTGCCGTGCTTTATGGGAAGAAATTAGGTATGAGTTCTCCATTCATATTTAATTTGGTTGATACTGTTGTTGACCAACTTGGAAGGGTTTTTCCTGAGGTCCTACCGCGTCAGGACTTTATTAAGGAGATTATTAAGGGCGAAGAGCGTCGTTTTCACCAAACGTTGGATCGCGGATTAGATATTTTGGATGGTTTACTCAATCAAATTGATACTGAAGGGAAGTCAGTTTTATCAGGCAACCAGGCATTTGAACTTTACGATACGTTTGGGTTCCCTCTAGATTTGACACAAGTNTTGGCAAAGGAACGAGAGTTTTTCTGTGGATGAAGATGGATTTTCTGAAAGCATGGANAAACAACGGACCCGAAGCCGTGCAGCTTGGAAAACTGCAGGTGAGGNAGTATACGATAGCGAAATTCTCGGCGAAATTCTTAAAGAGTCAGGNAAAACGGANTTTCTTGGNTATCAAACTACCCANACGCAGGCTGAAATTACTGCTATTATTCATCAAGGGGAGTTGATATCAGCAATTACTNAAGGTGATGAAGTCAGTNTTGTTCTGAGTCGAACACCGTTTTACGGAGAATCCGGCGGGCAGGTTGGTGATACGGGTNCCATTGAGGCAAAAAGNGGAAGGCTNGATGTTATCGACACTCAGAAACCAACTCCAGATTTNTTAGTNCATAAATGTAAGGTAATTNATGGNAGTATAACACCNCGTATTGTCGTTAANGCCCAAATCGANGGAGAACGCCGCCAGAAAATAGCAATTGGTCATACNACAACACACATCTTACANAATGCATTACGAACGGTTTTAGGTGATCANGTTAGTCAAGCAGGGTCTTTGGTTGAACCAGAGCGNCTTCGGTTTGATTTNACNCATTATGAAGCTGTTAGCGATAGTCAGATTCGTGAGATCGAAGCATTCNTTAACCAGAAAATTCGAGCCAATAATCAGNTTACCATAGCCGAGATGCCTCTACAGGAGGCCAAAGATCGTGGNGCTCTCGCTTTTTTTGGCGANAAGTATGGAGATGTTGTNCGCATGGTAGAAATTGGTGATTATAGNGTTGAATTATGTGGTGGGACCCANATNGACACGACNGGTGAGATTGGTTTTGTGAAGATTACCAGTGAAAGTAGNATAGCAGCAGGTACGCGNAGGATTGAAGCTTTGACCGGCGAATCAGCCTATTTGCATCAGCGAGATGAAGGTGATTTGCTGAAAGATATCTCCGGGATGTTAAAGTTGCAGAGAGATAAAATCCTCGAACGTATTGGAAAGTTACTAGATACGAATCGTGATCTCGAACGACAGGTTAAAGAGTTNCAGTCTAAAATGACAATGNATCAAACCGCAGANTTGGTAGATGACGTGATCTCGGTCAATGGTATCTCCGTCTTAGCGAAAGTTGTTGAAGANATTGACCGAGNTACACTNCGCAACATGGTTGATAGTTTTAAAAAACAGCTTAGTTCAGGAGTAGTTGTTATAGCATCGATCAATNAAAATGANGTTTCGTTCATTGCTGGAGTGACATNGGATCTAATTGANTCCCATGGGTTAAAAGCCGGTAACATCGTCAAAGAAGTGACTGGAATTGCAGGTGGAAGTGGAGGAGGACGACCAGATTTAGCGCAAGGAGGAGCCAAGGATCCAAGTCAAACAAAAACCGCTATCAGTGCCGTTGCAAAAATTGTTGCAGCCCAAATTTAACGTGGAAGGGAGAAAATGTATACTCTATCACTTTTGTGGCAGATTCCATTAGGTGTCGCTTTACTAGCTTTGGCTTGGTTTTTTTTCTCGCTTGCTTTTCGACTTGGGTCAACCTTGAAAATGATCGAAATGATACTCGATAAACAACTAGGGCCACTTCTGGAGGATGTTAATCAGACAGTAGAAGACATAAACCAGAAACTGCCTAGTTTGCTTGAGCATGTTAACCAATTGGCGCTCTCAATTCATGAACTTAGTGAAGAAGAAATTCAACCTACCCTGCACAATGTTCAGGAAACGACTGAGACTCTCAACCGTAACATAACCAAAATTGATGAATTGATTAGTATAATCAGCGAGTTTTCAAAACAGACAGTTGATCGCATGTCCCTTTACCGAGATCGTCTGTCTATGCCGTTTAGTGATTTGATCAGTTTTTGTGCTGCATTTAAAGCTGGATTCGAGAAGTTCACATCAAAAAACAATTAGGCTTCACTAACTAAATATACAAATTGGGGATAACGATGGATGAGGAAAAACGGGGGAATTCTCTTAGTATTATCACCGCCTTTTTTATGGGAGGGCTGATTGGTTCAGTTTTGGGATTATTATTCGCACCGAGTTCAGGTAAGGAGACACGTGCGCGAATACGAGAGACTTCCGCTGATGCTAAAGACCGCACAGTTGAAACTGCAGTTAGAACAAAGGAACTAACAACGGAGATTAGTGAAATAGCAAAAGAGAAAGCTGCAGAATTGCTTAATCAGGGGAAGGAACGCTTAACTGAAGTCACGGGGAATTTAAAAGCAGCTGTTGATGTTAGTAAGCAAGCTTTCGTCCAGCAACGGGAAGGAAGTGAGATTCAATCTGTGGAAGAAGATGATGTTGGTGAAGAAGATATAGAAGTCATTGAAGAAGCTGTCTAACCTGACTCCTTCAGTGTTTGTTATCATCTCAATTTTTAGTTGCTGTTTAAAGGTTTTTGATGTCTCCTAAAAAGCTGAGATCTCTACTAGAAAATGTTAGAGATGGTGAAACTGGGGTTTCAGATGCTCTTAAAGCATTAAGGAACCTACCGTTTGAAGATCTTGGGTTTTCGAGGATTGATCATCATCGTTCTCTAAGACAAGGTTTTCCGGAAGTTGTTTTTTGCCAGGGGAAAACAGTAAGTCAAGTTCTCGAAATTGGCACAAGAATTATTGAAGCAGGACACCCTTTACTTGCAACTCGTGCCAATAAGGAAATGCATAGTGCCCTTGTTGGAGTTTTTCCTGAAGTCAAATTCAACGAGAAAGCATCTACCATTACTTTTTATGAATTGGAGGAGAGCCAACTTCGTGATGGGATTTTAGTTGTTTCCGCAGGAACATCCGACATACCAGTTGCAGAAGAGGCGATTGAAACAGCCCAGATAATGGGCAACCGGGTAGAACATTTATATGATGTAGGTGTTGCTGGTCTACATAGGTTGTTGAGTTACCGGGATCAGATCGAGGCAGCTAAAGTCTTGGTTATTGTAGCAGGTATGGAAGGCGCGCTAGCAAGTGTCGTTGGAGGTTTGGTAGACAAACCAGTAATTGCCGTTCCAACTAGTGTTGGTTACGGGGCAAGTTTTGATGGTTTAGCGGCTCTATTGGCTATGCTCAACAGTTGTGCAGCGGGGGTAAGTGTTGTCAACATTGATAATGGCTTTGGAGGTGGTTACGCAGCTGCTTTGATTAATCAATTATCGGTTGTAGAGTGACAATGAGATTTGTTTTAAATATATTCTTGGAATTTAAGAAAATCTGATAGATTCAAATAAATTAAGTCTAGGAGATTAAGGTGGTCGCAGATTTGGAAGAGAAACTACCCGAAAACCAACTTCCGCTCATCCCAATGAATGTTGTGCTTTTTCCTGGGAATATTTTGCCACTCCATATATTTGAATCTAGATACAAGTTGATGGTTGAATTTTGCGTAGAACAAGAATCTTGTTTTGGGGTTGTACTCATAAAGAAGGGGAAAGAGGTTGGTGGAATGTCTATCCCGTATTTGGTTGGTACGTCGGTTCAGATCATTGAAACAGATTATCAAGAGGATGGGCGAATAAACTTAATAACATTAGGACAACATCGTTTTGAAATTCTGGATTTAGTGTATGATCGGCCTTATCTTGTTGGAGAAATCCGTACCCAAAGCTTGGAAAACCAACAAGCTAGTGACAATTTGGAACAGATTGCATCAACAGCTAGAAACCTCTATGAAAATTACGAAACTTGGTTGACAAAGACTATTCCGGATTGGAAACTACCTGATAGGATTCCAACTTCTCCGGATCAACTTTCATCTCAGATAGGTACTAGGTTACAAATCACTCTCCGAGAAAAACAGGAAATGCTGGAAATCTTTGATATTGATCAACTTTTAATCCATCAAATTCAATTACTGAAATATGAAAATCATCGATTATCAGCGAGTCTATTAGCCCAAAGCAAGTTTGATATCCTACATCCGAAGAGAAAAGCATTCTGGAAAAATTCTTCATTGAATTAACATTGGGCTTAAGCCCAAGCAGCAGTAGCCGAAACATGCGGGTGAACAACCAAATTCCTCCCAACTCATATTTCTCAGCGCTTCGTTTTCGATTTCCAGTTTATCATTTCTTTTATCTGAGTAATGCTCTTTCTATGCTGCGGATATTATTGGTTCCTGCAATATATTGGAGCCTTGTCAGCGGGCACATGGTTATGTTATTTTTTTTCGGTGGTGCTGCTTTTATCTCGGATATGCTGGACGGTTTCTTTGCACGACGCTTAGATCAAAGATCGGAGCTTGGTAAAGTGTTAGATCCAATTGCGGATAAATTGACTATTGCTTTTGTTTCATTTGCCCTTATTTTGTCTCGAAAACCTGGGTTCGATGCCAATTTTCCCGTTTGGGCATTTCTAATCATGGTTATGCGAGATTTTCTTATTCTTGGAGGGAGCGTATTTCTTTTTAAGCGTACTCGGATTATAGAACCATCGAACTTTTGGGGNAGAGCTGCTACTGTTCTTATTTCAATTGCCCTCATATTTTATATATTGAATTATCAGCAGATTTTTGTTGTGCAATACAAAATTTCGTACTGCTTGTTATGGATTGGAATAGTTCTCGCAATAGTATCGCTTCTTAGCCATAAACAACGACTGATTGAAATTTATAAAAATACTGGTTAACCACAGCTATGGACAAGAGAAAACTAAATGCAAAAAAAAATTTCGGTTTCAGAGATTGCATCCTACATTGGAGTTGCTGAAGTGGTTGTTCAATCTGTTATCAACCGACAGGATGTTGATCTTATACCTTATCTGGATGAATCTACTCAATCAGATGAGACTGGCCTGCCCAGCTTTTCTATAGAAGGATTGCCATTACTGGTTACTAAGGTATCTTACAATATCCCCACAGCAGATATTATTGATAATCTCTCCCAGAAAGTGCAACATTTAGTTTTACAACAGGAAGAAATTGAAAATCTTAAGAAAACGAACGATCAGTTAGCTACAAGCAACGAACAACTTCAGGGGCTAATCAATAGTTTGACTACGGAAAGTGAAGAATTACAGGTTAAGCTTGATGAGGCAGAATCAAATGTGAACTGGCGGAACCTTTTCCGGCGCGGGAAATCGTAATGCAATTTCGAATTATAGAAACATTCGATCGTAAGAAGACAATTGCCCTTTTNTTCTTAATTTTGGGNGCNGCCTTTCTCTTTCAACCGTTTTCCGANTTACGNCTCCGTGGTTTNGATGTCGATGTCTGNTTGAAAGGAATTAGNCTCNTATTATTGATTATCTCGGCTATTTTATCGTCCNTTTCATGTCCGAGAAAANTGGTTGAGTTAGTCTCGGCCATNACATTNGTATTGGGCTATNTGTGTCTTATTGGCCCTCCGCTATTAGAAAAGTTCAGTTTCCTCCAAAGTTTTGCATTTCATCTTTTGGTGTCTGGNNCATTAGCTTTTGCTATAACGACGACTCGTAAAAAAACATTTGAGCTTTTTGCNTCTGTAATTGTTTTGTGTGGATTGGTTCTGCTGTTTCAACCCAATCCGTTGCTGAAGTCATTTGCATTGCCAATTATTCTTGCNAATGTTTTGATGGTATCTATAGTATCACCCCGAAAAACAATGCTTGAACGGTTTTGGGTTTCTAGTATNGCTGTNGGTTTGTTCTTTATGTGCCAACCGTTTTGGATNGGATTNTACAACAGCGGTTTTCAGATTTTGCTTAGTGGGACAACTGGATTTGTTGTCATCTCTCATCGTTGATTCTTCTTGATCTGCCCCAGATTATGATCTCTGCAAAAACGCAGAGTCCAATAACAACTGCGCAAAGTAAATAGGGGTTCTGATGNTTTTTNCCCAAGTCGTCTAATCCCCCCCCAATAAAGGGACCAAGCAAAACGCCAACCCCTAAGATTGCTTCGTGCCAACCACTTTTATCACCTCTCTCCTGTTGATTGTGTAGACTGTAATAGAGNCTACTGAAATAAGTGATNGCNGCACATAAACCAACCGCACAAAAAGAAGGTATCCAGAAACTCNCATTTTGAAACATCCACATACCTANAAAACCNNNGATAGCANATAATTGTACGACAATCAGCGGGGATATCCGATAGTGAAATTGAGTTGATCGNGCTGATCCGAGCCAAGAAAAAGTGGCCATTTGGACTANTCCCATCAACAANATTAAATTTCCAAANNACCTTGGCAGAATCCCCATTTCNCTAGTCAATTTTGGACCGAGATTCCGCAGAACACCAAGTGAGAAATAGGAAGCGAAATTTGAAATTCTCGCGATATTTAGAAAAACATATTGAGATTTNGGTGGTATNNCATAAGGAACATTATCGTTTATTGAGGTGTTNCNTGGCTTGATACACGNNCAAAACCAAATAANCCCCCAATTTGTTAACCCNCCAATCCCNGCACAGTAAAACGGTAGAACTGAACTNGATTGTCCCTGAAGATAACTTGATANTACAGGGCCTGTCGTCATNCCAACGCACCAAAACAGATTAAAGGCCATTAGACGNCTGATCAAACTTCCNCCACCTTCACGNTCAGTNAACCAAGCTTCGTAAGTTGGCCAGAACAGAGCTTGGCTTAGCCCTACACATGGGTAAATAAGGATGAGTTGGAATCCTGTTCTGCAGAACGATAGAGCGAAACTGATGCCNGAAACAAGCAAACAAGCAAACAACAGNATTCTTGCACGACCAATTCGGTCTGAAAGCCGTCCAAAAGGAATGGCAAACCCAACAAAAAAAGCAGTTGAAGTTGCCATCAGAAAACCAGTGAATGTGGAAGAGAGATTGAGATAACTGGAGAAAAACGAGGTATTGGTGACAAGNGCNCCCANACAAAAATCCATCAACAAAGCAGGNAGATAGGGAATGTANCGAAACATAGGATATAGGATAAAAATTAGCGGATCAACACGGCCCAGTGCCCTTGACTAGGTGTGGTAAGGGCAACTACCTTACCTCCGTGTACCGACATTTGATTTAACCATTCACTTTGATTGATGTCGAGCCATTGAAGCGTTAGNTCAGCATCAAANAGGCTCAAATCGATGTCAATGGTTCCACTTTNTGGAAAGTAGACTNCCACTTCTTTACCGATATTGGNTANAGCNTAAGCTTGGTTTTCTCGTCGATTGGACAACAAATGATTATTGGGTTGNCAAGAGAAAATANGGATATTGTCGGTAAGCATTCGCATACTTTTCAAGTGCCTGCATGCTAGAGGGCCCAATCCCAANCCACTTGGTGGGCGNTGGAAACGAGCGGACGCCATACCACCAAAAACATTCCTCCAAAAACGTTCAANGCCATCCTGNTCATCACCAAAATGATATTGATCAGAACCGTATATCTTAACACTGTTGATTGGACGGACTGGATTCAACTGCGCTCGGAATTNCTGTGCATTGTCCCAGTGCTNTTGTCCTCGTTGATGGTTGTTTTGGGAAGCATCGCAAAAGGAATAGAGTTCTGGATGANCAAGNGTATTTTGGTGTTGGGTATGAAAAAGGTTATGTGAATCCCACATTTCCGTAGTTTCAACGTTGACCTCTGCGTCATTNGCTTTAGCTTGGATGTATTCAGCCCAAAACTTCCCCCATTCAGGTGTAACACTAGTTTCGTTATCNATGCAATACAAAACGTGATCGAATTTGAGTGAATAGAACAAAATCTGGTCCACAAACTTTTCCTGATATTNGAGAANAATCCGTTGATTNTTTTCGGCAGGAACCGACCAGAAAAANTTATTTTCAGTTTGCGTTGGATGACTGTCTACAACTTCAGGAAGGTTGGTTTGTTCGAAGGTATAATTGACGTTATTCTTCGGATTAAACGGGTTGATATCCCAATTCAGGCGATAATAGTCGAAGGTTGCCCANACTTCAATCTGGACNATGATATCCCGTTCAGCCGTTAATCTCAGGAAGTTGTTGAAACGTTGCCAGAATTCTTCATTCCACTGGTCAAGGTTATATAGGCCCTCTACTTCATTGAATTGCCAGACATTTCCTTCATCACGGCAACTCATGGTGCAACGGACATAATTCCCGCCTACGGATNNAAGCAGNTCTAAATGTTCTTTTANATNAGGAATTTGGAACAGATTGTCTTCCANCGATCCACCCAAGAGAAGAACCGGTTCGGACTTATGTTGCCAATATTGTGGATTTNCCTTATAAACCTGAATTCTATTTTTATCAACGGATATTTGGCTAAGGGCTTGGCAAGCAACCACCTTCAGCAGTAGCCCAATCATTTCTCCTCGTCACCGTCATCANTANCTACATCGTTGTCNTCAGNATCTNCATCNNNGTNANCACTCTGGTTGCATTTCCTTTGATCCATTGTGCCGCCATTCATCAGCTTTCTGTTTTAGCTTTTCAATGTCATTTTCGTTCTGCATATCAACAATATGGGGTGTAATGAGAATAACCACTTCGGAGTTCTCAGT
>NZUQ01000120.1 GCA_002697225.1 Candidatus Poribacteria bacterium | reverse complement strand
CCGTTGGATATAATGCCTCCACGAGTTAACCAACGCATTGGCCATGTTGGTTTGCCTGCTATATATTCACCAGGCCACGCGAAGGAAAATGCATTGACAGTACTGCCCCTAGACGCGACGCGATTTGCATAGATCGAATTAGATCTTTCAACTCTTTTTGGAATACTGGATGATCTGACATAGTTTTCAAAGGCAGGTCTGTTAAATGAATTGTCTTAAAGGGATTTCCAGCACCAATTAGGAAGATCTCCAAACCATGCTGGGAAACGAGTTTCCCCATACGATCAATTTCGTTATCGCTCATTTGGTTGATCGGAGTCTGATCGGATAAATGATTGAACCAGATATATTCGACTCCAATTTCTTTGGCTTTCGCCAACGCTTCGTCAAAAGGAAGACGCAATTCGGGAAGGGACATACCCAGTTTAAAATGGGTATTCGCCATTTGGTTATAATCTCCTATTTATTCAGGTTGGGGATCTCTATTTTTTGAGGACTTCCAGTTTGGATGGAGGCGATGATTGTTTCTACCAACAAGGTAGAAACAATACCAGCATGTGAGGAAACATAAGGTTCTTTATCATAATAAATAGCTTCAATCAGCAATGGCAAGCGTTCGATGGCAGGTGGTTTGCTGGTTTGACCGTTATCAAAAGTGACTCTACTAAAATGTTCATGTAGCACTGCAGAGTGGGAACCATCAAAAAATTCGAAAAACCATTTGGAAACAACGGAACTGCTGCCAGCATCGCTCATGAGAAAGGTAGCTACTGAGCCATTAGCAAATCGAATAGTCGTTGCCACCGTATCTATCATATCCTTGGTTCCAAGTTCTCCAGGATGGGTGATTTGTCCCCCTGTAGCGTAAACTTCAACAGGATCTGAATTATGTATCCAGCAAAGTAAATCTACAGCATGAATACCAACATCATAAAGAGGACCTCCACCTTCTTCTGGGTGCCATCTCCATCGGCTGAGATCTGCTTTGTTCATCATGCATTGCCCATGACTAACTAGTGGCGAACCGATTTGTTCTTTAATAAGGCGTGCTGCTCCGGAGAAACGGATAGAAAAATCTATCATCAATTTCACGTCAGCTTCTTTCATCGCGCGGTGAATACGGAGGCAATCAGATGTGGTCATTGCCATCGGTTTTTCTAAGAACAGATGTTTTCTTGCATTGCAAGCGGCAATAGCCAGATCGGCGTGAGAATGGTGTGAGGTGGCAATCGAAACAATGTCTATTGATGAGTCGGTGAAGATACGTTCTGGATCGGTAGTGTAGTAGGATCCACCATATTTTTGATAAAAACGCTCTGCTGAATCTATGAGTTTGTCACAGAAACCATGAATTTCAACTCCAGGTGTAGACATTGCCCATTGTGCGTGATTGTTTCCAGCGCCGCCACAGCCGATTAATGCCCAACCGAGGGACGAGGAGGCCGTTTTGTTGTTGGGCATTTTAAATTGATTTTCCTTAATTTTGTCTAAAGGGATTTTCGTTAATGAGGATTTTTCCAGCTGTTGATAAAATCATCAATTTCAAAGTTTGATGGCATGTCAATGGCATTATAATCTGATGACTGCTGAAAACCAGGATAATATTTTGTTGATGATAACTTTAATCTTTGATCAAGTTCCATGAATCGTTGCCACAAAGTTGTTATCTGTTGATCGTTAAAATGTCCCGCTAGATATATCAGGTCTCTACCATTACCCCAAAGCGAAGACGGATTATCGTTTGAGTCCTTGAATTTGTAAAGTTTTTTTGCTAATTTCGACAGCATAATTATACTCACCATACGATCGCATGGTGAAGGATGTAGTTTCTCNAATGTGGTTAAGAACTGGNTTNTATTATTATCAATAATAGCGTGCAGAATTTCGGCNATAAGGTCGAACTCAGCAAAGAAGATTTGATCCCAAGTTTNAAATTGCTGTCGAGTAGCATCTGGGAGNTAGTGGTAAAAACCAGGTNCCCAATGTCTCCAATGGACATTGGGTATGGCAGCAAAGCCGAANGGACGATACCCTGGNTGTAGTGTGCGGCGCATTTTACTNCTGTAGNAACTGCCCCAATGTAGTAGTAGATGAGTGTAAACAACCCCATCCCCTGCCTTTAGTTTTACTGGCATACTNGCAGGTAATGGAACGGACGGNTCTTCCGAAAGTTGATGATTTATCTGATCTGTATTAATTTGGCGATGGCTGCCTGGAACAATCCAAAGAACGTTATCATCATACAAAGCTATATTCCATTGTAGGTAACTAGGGCCATGATGTTCCATGTTGGAGATCATACCATGGAGTGGGGCGGGATCTCCTTGTCCAATGTCACGGTGCCAGCGCATTGGGCCCGCATCGTAGCTTCCGCTGCATAGACACCCAAACTGGTGTGGTACCACATGCTTGGCTTTGATTAGTTGTTTGCTTACCCCTAATGTGTTTTCGTGAAGAAGGAACTCAATTGTGGCAGATGAACGAGCATCGCAGTCTCTATCGAATTGCAACCGAGGTTGGGCGCTGGCCTCCCATGAACCTCCTGGTGGTTCATGGGGAGTCCGTTGTTGTGCGGAAATTTCTTTTCTACAGTTGACCATGTGTTCGATATTCTGGCGCAAGGAGTCAAGTTGGTCGGGAGGAACCACATTTGGCAGGATATTGTACCCCTCTTCGGTGAATTTCTTTCGATCGACTTGCATAGTATTTTTCTGAAAGGTGTGTTTTGGGTGTTAAGCTTTACTCCAGCTAGCAATTAGGTCTGTGACATTGAAATTAGTAGGCATCTGGTTGAAAAAATAATGCATGGGGTCTGACTGAAACCCAGGGGAAAAATGCTCTTCGTTCGTCTTCAGTTTAGCATCAATAATTTTAAAGCGGTTCCACAGTATCCTAGCTTCTTCAACCGAGAAGCGATCGGCAAATTTCGGTCCCCAATTGAGAGTCGTTGGATGTGCATTAGGCGCTTTTTGGCGTAGATCATCCGATACACTTTCAAAGTTTGGGGTTTTGTTGAGGTTAATAAAACAAACCATTTTAGATAAAAAGATAGTTGTTAGCATCTTCCCCTTTTCTTTTCTGTCGGGACAGAGTTTTTCCAGATTAGAATGGTAATCGTGGCTATTTTGTTTTATTGCGGCTCTCAAGGCTGCCTCGGTATGATTTTGCATTTCAATACTGCGCTTTTCCCAGTTTTCGAACATCTGCTGGTTTGGTGTCTTCAGGTGTTCGACAAAATCTAAGTTCGGATACTGGGTATGGTTGGAGAAGCCTCCATGGATGGTTCTCCGTGTCTTGTCGCTATAGTTACTACCCCAATGCAGAATGGGAAGTATGTAGACAACACCATCGCCAGCTTTTAAATGAGTCTGAATTCCATCCGAAAGCGGGACACGTGGGTCAGCCAATAATTGCTTGTTTTCCTGACCGGTGTTGAGGCGAAGGTGACTGCCGGGAACAACCCACAGGACGCTGTCATCGTAAAGTGGGATGTTCCATTGTATGTAGCGGGGACCAGTTTCAATAATGTCGTCAATGTAACCTTGAAGTGGCGCAGTGTCAATGGGATGTAAATCTCGGTGCCAGACTGCTGGCCCTCGGTCACTTACTGGACTGCACATCAGCATCATTTCCGTCACCGCTGCATCGGGTATATCCAGCAATTCGCTGCTAATGCCTTGAGTATTTGGATGAAGCCAAATCTCGATAGCACTAGCAGTGTACCGGTCAATCAGATTCGCTAGAGGGCTTTGTTGCAGAAGTAGCCTGGGTTGGGCTGAAGTTTCCCAGACCCCACCCGGTGGGGCATTAGGGGGCCGTTCCTCGGCCCAGATTACTTTTTGCTGTTTCACCAAATGTTCGTAACTGACACGCAGGCTATCCAATTGACCTGGAGGAATAATCTGCCTCAGCACTAGGTAACCATCTTCCAAAAATTGATCACGGTTGATTTGCATGATATGAAGTTTTCTTATTGGATTGATTTCATTGATATAAATACTTTGGTGTCTCTTTGGCAACTTCCTTATTGATTTCTGACCAATTTGAATTTTATCGAATATATTGTTGTTGCTAAAGCATCACTTGGGCAGGATTAATTGTGTTGTATTTGCTTTTATTAGCGGTTATTTCAAAGGTTTTTAGAACTGTTTCAATACCAAATAGAATATGCGAAATTGTTGGTTTTACCTGTACACGTCCAGAGGTAACCAATCGGATAGTATGTTCCAGATATCCAAGCGTACTAATGTCTTGGAACAAGCATCTTATACTTTGTTCCCGTAACAAGTCGACATCGAGTTCCATTAAGTGGTCGAACTAGGAGACGACCACTCATTTCCCTCCTGATCTGACTAATTCAATTGCTTGCTTGAGCACTTTGGTTTCGGAAAGTCCTTGTGTTGGACTTCCATCTGCACATTCAGAGACCATATCATGAATGACTTCAACGGGATTGTCACGTCTAGTATCGACAGTGTGACCAGTACCTAATTTTTTGAAGTCTTGAATGCTTCTTCACGCACATCTACCATGATCAGATTACCTGCGCCATTGGTATAAGCAACTTGTATGCATCCAAGCCCCATGTTACCTTGGCCGAAGATGATAATGGAATCTCCCATTTGAATTTCAGGAGTATCGGCGACAGCAAGACCATCGCCCAGTGACTGTAAACAAGCAGCTACGCGGTCTCCTGGACAAAACCAGGATTCTTCATTTGTATCTATAATTCGGGCGCAAAATTCATGACCAAATAGCTTTATCGGTGCTTCGGTTTCCTGCCGATTTTTGATTTGTTCATAGGCAAGTGTACAAATTCCATAGGCCAACTGTGCTTCAGCGACAGATGGTTGGACACACAAGATTTCAGCTGCCACATGCCCTTGGTATAGAAGCGAACCAGGAATTTCGTCTAATTGCATGTTGTTAAATCCGTAAAACCTCCAAGCTTTCATCAGAATTTCATCCCTTTAAGAATATATTTTCTATCCTAACAATTTTCTATTCACAGGTCAAACGGAATCTATGTATTGTGTTCCCTGATTTTTTTGTGAGAGTGCGTGTAATTGAAATCTTTGTAGTGGATATGATAATCTTGGAAGGCACTGGTATATGCATCAAGAAGGGAAAATCAATAATTGGTTTAATTATAAACGTCCATGTGGACCGAAGTGTATCTCGTCTATTTTAGAAAAAGGAGTTGCGAAAATGCCGGAAATTACAGCTCAAAGTTTCAATCACGTTGCCCTCTGGGTAAAAGATGTCCGAAAGTCTGCCGATTGGTATGTTGAGTATTTGGGTCTACAAGAAGCTAGCGCTTCAGAACATCGTATATTTTTGAAGTTGGCTGATGGTGGCGTTTTAGCACTGTTCGAAACGTCAGATACCGATAAAATTGGAACAGGTGTTCATCATCTGGCATTTAATTTGCCCAATCAGCAAGAGGTCTCCGCTTTGGAAACGCTCCGCCAGCAGAATATCNCGTTGCTGCAGCGTGGTCCCAACTTGAGCTTTCAAGATCCAGATGGCTACTGGATTCATTTTAGTTAAACCTGTCGATTGTTGNCAGGAAAATATGTTGTAANCTATTTTTAGTGATCGAATCTGCATGAGCTGAATAGAAGATGCCAGCTGCCTATTGGAATATAGAATTCAGAAATGTCAACCGGCAAGAATAGTACGTTGCGATTCAATTGTTCGGTTTTATTGTTCGTAATCTATGGTTTGCTTTTTGTTAGTTGTAGAACATCGGAGCATGAAATTGAAAAGTACGTTCTACAAATGGTATCAACGAATGCGAATGACCGGGCGTTGGCTGTTAAGTATTTAAGGGAGGTTGGAGCCCTTGCTATCCCCAATCTGATTGTAGCACTAGATAGTCAGGATCTAACTATTCGTGCAAATGTAGTTTGGTTATTAGGTGAAATTGGAGAACCTGTTGAACAAATTGTCCCGTTGCTGATTCGCGCTTTTGCTGATTCTGACCAAAACGTCCGTACCAACGCTTTATTGTCCATTATTTCAATCGGAAAGTCCGCAGTGCCATTTTTGATTGATGTGTTTGAAAGTCCAAATGCCGATGTACGTCAACAAGCAGCTTTTGCCTTAGGTGAAATAGGTCAACCTATTAACTTTATCATTCCTGCTTTGATTGGTAATCTAGATGATAAGGAATGGAATGTCCGTCGAGTTTCAGTTCGTGCGTTGTTGAATATTGGGCAGCCTGCTGTGCCTCAGCTAATTGAGGCATTGAATCGTGGAAATAGAGAAACCCAACGGACTGCCCGTATTGCGTTGGATCAAATGGCTCACCGAAAACGGTAGACTGAACAAAAGCAGTTGCGCCAATATTCTCAATCATGTAAGCTCTTCCTACTTATGTTTACCGGAGAAATATTGGAAATGAGTGGAAATGGAAAAATGCATGTTGGTGTTCAGGGGATAGGTACTTCGGAAAAAGAATTGCAGTTTCTAGTCCGACATGGGGTAACACACATGGATGCTTCGGTTGAAGACAATGAAGTTGAAACTTTGTTGCGTCACAAAGAAAAAGCTGACCAATGGGATGTTAGTTTGGAAATGATCCATATTGGTCTTCCAAGCAGTATCACTTTAGCACAAGATCCACAACGCGACCGGGATCTGGAAGGTATATGCCAGATTATTGAAAATGCGGGTAAAGCTGGAATTAGAGGATTAAACTACAATTTTTGTGTCTTGCCGCATCAGCGAACCAAATCTAAGCCTGGGCGTGGGGGAACAACATACAGCAGCTTTGACCTCTCCGAATTTGATAACCAAACGTTGTCGGAAGCAGGGGAAGTTAGTCGGGATGAAGCATTTGATCGAATTGGTTATTTTCTTGAGCGAGTGATCCCGGTGGCGGAAGAACACCAGGTCCAAATGGCCGCTCACCTCAATGATCCGCCTGCACCGGTTCTTAGAGGTGTTGAACGATGGAACTACCCAGTATTCGATGGACTGAAGCGGTTCGTTGAGTTGGTNGACAGTCCGTATAACGGGTTCAATTTCTGTTGTGGCGTTGCTTCTGAAGGTTTAAAGGATCCGGGAACAGAGCTTTATGATATTATACGTTATTTTGGTGAACGAAAGAAGATTTTCAATGTCCATTTTCGCAACATTCGCGGGGGACTCCATAACTTTCAGGAAGTGTGGCCGGATGAAGGTGACTTGGATATGCATAGGGTTGCGAAAACACTTGCAGAAGCGGAATATCCCTATATGCTGATGCCGGATCACGCACCTCATCACCCGGATGATACGCCACCACCTGGAGCCTCCGGCCGGGTGCGTCAAGCTTGGGCATTTCAGTTCGGATATATCATCGCCCTAATCCAAGCAGTCAGTTCATAAGAGAAATTTGGGTGACCTTGTCTTNATTGTTAAAGGAAAGGTAGTAACCNCTTACTTTATTAGTTGCACAAGATAAGTGCTACTGGTGGTCGATCGGTACCGCAACCTGAAACTGAAGTAGCGTAAGTTCAATCAAAAACTATCATCCGAATGGACTAATGTACGAGTATCATTAGTTAGTTCTGAGAAGATAGTCAATTAGCAAGCTCACCCGCCATATTTTTGACAAGGCCTTGAGGAAGTTAGGAGGTTGATATGCTTACCAAATATTTTGCTATTGTCTGTATATCCTTTTTATTATTTGCAGCTGTGTGTGAATCCAAGTTACTAATGTTTGATGATTTTGAAAGAGGGAAACTCAATAAGGAACATTGGACACACGGAGCTCAAGCACTAAAGATTGATTGGAAAATCAAAGGGGGGAAATTGGAAATCTTGCCTACAGGTGTCGGTTGGAGTTATTTCGGATATGGGAAAGTCCCTTTTAAAAACTTCGGTCTCCAATTTGATTTTCAACCTTTGCATGACAAATTTGGTAATGGCTGTTGGGTAGGACTTTTGTTCCGAGCTAGTGAAGATTTCAAATTCTACCAACTCTATTTGACTCCAGCAGATGGTGTGGGGACGAAGAATTCTGCCCGTTGGTATGTTCGTACCGATGAGGATAGAAATACTTGGAAAGAATTACGTGATTTACGAACCAAACTGCCTTTTCCCGTTATCTCTAAACAATGGTACACCTTGATGTTGACAGGACGAGGCTTCAAGTTTGGACTCTATCTCAAGAAGAAAGAAGATAAAATCTCCAAAAAGGTGATGGATTGGACGGACCAAAAAAGTCTTCATCCAGAGGGAACTATTGGGTTTATTTCAAATCTCGAGAGGCACTATTACATTGATAATCTGTGGCTTTTCGATTCGCCGGTTGACTTAGCGGTTGAACCAAAAGAGAAAATTACAGCATGTTGGGGTAGATTAAAACAGCAATAGATGATTCAGAGGTCAGCTAGCTCATCCAGAGGAATGCTGATCAGTTTCAATGCCAAGTGGCTGATTCTCAAATATAGTGGTCCCCCACAACACCAGGTCGGTGTGCAATTTTGCCTGGACCAATTCTATTGGAATACTAATAGTCAGCTTTTATACTTCCCCACGTGGTTGCCAGTTTTTCAGTGGATTGTACTGCAAGCGGTAAAACTCCTCCTCCCATATCAGTTCGAATCTCTTTTTCCGTCAAAGCTCGGTTATAAATAGCAACATCGTCAATGATACCCTCGAAGAACATATCCGGAATTTCATATCACGCAAACGATATCTAATCAGGATAGGTGCTCCATTCACGCCAAAATCCCCACTATGACCAGCGTTGCCCATTTTAGCACCATTGACATAAATTTTCATCGCTTTGCCATCATAAGTTCCTGCGGCAGCAACCATTTCTTCAACGAAACAGTCCCGGCACCGCTATTTACGGTCTTCCATCCGCCTATGTGAAACTCCCAGTCTATAGCAAGATCTTTTAGCACATACATTTCGAAAGCTGTCCCATAACCTTTGAGTACTATTTCAGGATAATCAACATTGACGCTCAACGGATAAATCCGTGCTTCAACCGTAATCTCATCACTTTGCTGTTTAAGCGTTTCTTGACGTCTCACAAATGATTTTAGTTGAGGTGATTTAGTCTTATACTGACTTGATATCAGCTAAGACAATTACATCTAATAGCCACATTAAACAAAAAGTTCACTTCAACGCCATTTTGTCCACTTTACCCCCCTTTTTATTCTCAAACTGACACACGAAGGTTACGTTTACTACTGTAGGAATCCAGCATATTTGAATAAAAGCAGACATTTTTAAGACTATCCAATTTGGTTAAGTGACTCGGGACAGACTGATAAATAGAATTGGTACCAAGGACTTGTTTTATCTTGATGACTTACCTGAGATACTCGATTGTGTCCACCCAGTTCCGTTTGCTTTACAACCGATTGTTGAGTTGGACGTACCCATTGNATCCAAGAAATTTTTTTAACCGCTTTAGCATCTTAAAGTTTATTCCTTAGGGGGAAAGCCAATAGGCANCCATATAGGTAGATTACTAACTGATTCTTGTGATGATTCAGATATAGGAATACCCCATAATTGGAAAAATGGACCTAAGTTCTGCTTGACCACTTTCGAGAAAAAAACCATCCATTNATCTCTCTTNTCCTGATCATTTTTGGGNNTTTGATGACGAGATAACTTGTGATATTGGGCAAAGACATTTTTAAAAGCTGCCCAACCAAATTCCTGCTGCAATTGATAATACATGTATAATGCCAGAAACGGGTCACTTTTCCACTGTTCAAATTGGATTCCCTCTTTAAAATATGCCCGATATTGTCTTTCTATGTTTGGTTGACCCATTCGACCCACTTCTGGTTTTATATTACAAAGCTTATCTAGTATATAGATAGTGAATAAGTTGACAGTCACTTCACCTGTACCTTCAAAGGTCCAGTCTGGATTTTGGAACATATGCCCTGTTTCGTGGTAAAACCCCCAGTTGCCTTCATTGATTAAATGGTTACTGTCCACTAGATTTTTGGCGGTGANAGATGGAATCATGATGGGGTTACCAGCATGCATCCAACCAGCACAGAGTTGGACATCTGCACAATACCTTTGCGGATAATCTCTAGTCTTGGATAAGACGGCTAAATCAGCTGACAGATCTAAGACTCGATCCCAGGTTTGCATTAATAATTCGGGATTATCTAGCTCGCGTACTTCGGTGGAAGGAACTGTCAAGATGACTTTATCTGAGGCCAGTTCTGCCCGAGGAGCGGGTAAATACCTAACTCGTTGAACCCAATCTTGGCGACTTGTTTGACCCAATTTATAATAAGGTGATTCGACTGCGCCATTTATTGTTATTGTTATTGATCCATCATGAGTTGCCTCAGTAACTACGATGTAAATTAATCCGCCGAAAGAACTTGCAATTTTTGTCTCTGGTNGGGTTAATGGCCATTCATTAGTAATCTCTGGAGCCCGATTCCATNCTGATTTATTCCATAGTCTGCATGTGGTTGATCCCATACGTACTTTTAATTTTTTCCCAACGGCAGTTGGAGGTAAATGGACATGGATCATCTGACCTGCATCTGCAAACAATCCCAGACTATGCCAGCCCACGATTGAGGTATCGACTTTTACGCTCCGTTTAATTGGTTGTGTTCCCGCCGGAGAAATACCTGGAAATATTTTAGCGGACGAGTGTGCTTTTATGTCTTTGGCAGCTAAACGTCTTGATTGACGAATTTCTTCCGACATAGCTAACCGTTGCAAGATATTCCTCTCCGTAATTGGTTCATCAGGAGAAGGATTCTGTTGATTGATATTATTGCCTAGAATCTTTTCTAGCTTGGGACGAAAGATTTGGTCGTCAATTGGAACACAGTTAGTTGCTGTTGTTAGGGTATTAGATAAAATTAAAATTTCTTGATCAGTAATCTTTGATTGATCCGAAGCTTTTTGAACTAATGAATCAAGTGCGAAATATGCATTGGTACTGGATGAAGGAAGTGGTTGAGCCAAAAAACCATCTTGGATAGTATCAGAAGTAAAACCATCGGCGAAAACCATGCCCATTGGGGCATAAAAGATATTTCCAGTGAAATCAGTACTCAGCTGTTGGTCTGGATTAAGTTGTTGCCACCCCCAGCCAGTAGCTGAATCAATGATTGCCCCGCCCTGTTTCAACCAATGATTTATCTGTGTTTGTTGGTTCTTAGAAGCTTTCTCTACACCGCCAATTAGCACATCGACGGCAGCGAAATTATCAATTTCGATAGATCTTGTTTGAACCCCAAGATTATTTAAATAACTGACTAAGTAGGAATTGTCAACAACTCCCACCTTGGGTTTAGGTTTTCTACCTGTCCATTTAATAGAGTTAATTAACAAGCATCCTGTATCGACACTTTCGATCGATTCCTTGTTGAAAAATCCATCATGTCCCCAAAGCAGAACCCGACCATTATAGTACTTGGCACCAGCAACAACTACTCGCCCCTTTTTATCTTGAATAACACCAAAAGCATTCGGGCCAAAAACAGAAATATTACCTGGGATTCCAGGACTGGAAATTTGATTTACACCTGCAGTCAGCGTTTTTGGATCAGCGTTTTTATCCATATCTGCATATGAGGGAAGATTCAGTATTAACAATAAAAATACTAAAGCAAAAATTAGCATTATGTGCTTGCCTATAACCGTATTTCATGGGTGCATTCTTGCAAGGTACTAGATAAATTATCTAGTACATAGAGGTTGAAATATGTCCTATGGTTCCAGTATTAATCAGGTAACCTCTGGCGTAATGCCAAATCGTAATTAGAGATTAGAGATAAGTGAAACATACCCATGTCGTTTACCTTCGTCGAAAAAGCGGGGGTACTCCTAGGCCTTCCTACAGATTGAGATGTTGATCACTGCTCTAATTTGGATTTAATATCAGCCCATGTTGTTGATACTTTTTCTCGAGAGCTAACTAGTTTAGGGCCATCTGGACCATACACGATGACTTCGTCATATTTGGCAGCGGTGCTCCAAGTTGCCAATCCAACTCTTCCTACACCATCCTGAGAGGTATCTTCAACTGAAGCAACCTCTTTGTCATTAAGAATTACAGTATAAGATTTAGGAGTATTGATAATCTTAATGTCATACGNATCTCCATATTTGATTGTATCCCCACTATCAGCACCACCGATTCCACCCCACGATTCGACTTTGGAACGAGTATTTCCCCATCCTCCAAGATTCCACCAGTATTCAAGGGATGACTTTTGATTCTTCATTCTAGCTGGTGGTTTTTTTAATGCTTTTCCACGTGCTTGCATGAGTCCTCTACAACGAAACATAATCAAAAAGCCTTCTGCTCCCTCGATGGCGTTTCCTTTGACTTCATAAGTATAGTTATCCCACTTTTCATCCCAATATTCATCTGAAACAACACTCATACAATTGGGTTCGAGCATAAGTTGATGGTATTCTTTATTTTTGAATTGCCAGTCCCCATACAAGACATGCCACTTCTTTTCCGATTCTTTTGGATTGTCAAAATTGTCCTNGAAATAGATTTGACTNTGACTAACCGATGTTGTTACTGCTAGNACCATTAAAACCTTAACTGAAATTTTGAAAATTTTCATCATCAACCTCTATGCATTAGTTTATTTAAACAATAACTATTATATACTATACTATTGGAAGGGACAAATTAACGATTTATTGCAGGTTTCCGATCAGGCCAAAAGACACGTGTAACTCTACCTCTGCGCCCCTTGACCGCGTTCCACCTCCNGNAAGGCGTAGAAAATCTGTTCTTCCTTCTAGCTCTCCCCGTTCCTTTTCGCTAAAAGGGTATCTAGGTTCCCNAATTGAATGGATTGGGATAGTTGGCTAATAGTTTGGTTTGACTGGGTAGTCTCTCAGGTAAGATACGAAATTAACATGGTTCACAATCTCAACCTCAATGTCTAAGACAACTGTTCTGTCTGGGAGAATAGCAAAATTACTCTCCTAACCGAGTTACTCACTGGGAGATGGNACCACATTATAATCNCCCATGTAATCTTCGCCTTTTAACATCAATACCTTAATTTGGGCCCGGTTGCCGACCTCAACGAATGGAACTGTTAAACGCGGGGTTATGCCAAAACGCCGCCGTTCTGATTTATTGGCTGCTGAAGAGTGCAAAGTGCTTTCATTAAAAAAGACAAATTGGCCTGGTTTTAGTTCAATTTCGACAGCTAAACTGGGGTCAAATGTGGCTGGGTCTGCGCTAAGACCAAAGCGATCAGCACCTTCGGTCTTAATATGAGGATAGAGCCTTTTATGGCTTTCAGGCAACACTCGCATGCAACCATTAGTCTTGTTGGCCTCGTCCACGGCAATCCAAGCGGAGAGAATCACATTGGGCGAAGGCTGATAGTAAGCACAATCCTGATGCCAGGGAATCACGGTATCCCAATCATCTTGCTGGCTACGCGGCAACTTAATCTGAAAATTAGTTCTCCATAGCACTAAATGTCCACCCAGAATGCTAGCCGCCTTCTCAACCAAATTAGGATGGCTTAATAATTCATAAATACAACGATTGTCGAGGTGACGGTTGTGAAAATAATCCCTTTCATCTAGGCCCTGTTGTTTACCGGGATCCAAGATTTCAGCTTCTATTTTGCGTCTGATTTCAGCCATCTCCGTTTCAGAAATCAGGCTAAACGGTCCCAACCAGCCTTGCTGATGGTATTGACGGACCTGTTCTTTGGCTAGACCGAATTTGGTTTGAGTCATGAATGGAACTCTCTGTGTTGATATAAATTATACGCAAGTTAGTTAGAACTAACCCAACGATTTCAATCTACACTCTTGATTTGACCGTTTGCCTTCGCTGGGAAAGTGGGAAGTGCCCCTAGGCTGCTCTTTTCATTTAGCCTGAATTCGACTCTCAAGGGACTAGCTTGGGCATTCTACCACGATTGTCATATCGGGTAAAGCGGTTATTAAATCTTCTGTTTAGCTGGTTCGATGACAAAAACTGAGTGCTCACATTGAGAAACCATTTTGACACCTTCCTTAATAATTTCCAGATAGACTTTTCCAATTAAGAAAGGTTGTTTCAGTATATACATCGACGTATTCTCAATCCATTCTCGTCGAATACCGTTCCTGTCTGGATGGCTTCTTCCTCTACCATTTGTATCAGGCTTCTAATTCTGCCTTGCACAGATGTTTCATAGGCAACATATACTAGGCGGTTCTTCAGTGCCGGAAGAGCGTTTTGTACGACGATACGCTCCTCAAGTCCAGCCGGTTTGGCCCAAAAAACTAATGTCACTGGTTCTTTTAGGCCTAAATTTCCGACATCCACATAGCTTTTCTTCCCACCCTCAAATTTTAATGCTTGTCCGACTTTTCCTACTACCCATTGGGGGGCATTTTTAAGTACCCCATCATTACCGTTACCAGACGAATCCTTGGCTACTCTCCCGGTTCCTTCATCGAAGAGCCACATAGCCACGGAACCACCCTGAACATCTGCCTCGGCTAAACTGTTTTCCTTGATAGTAATCACCTCATCCTGAGTCAGGGCGACATTGAAAAATGCCACCTCATCCATAAGACCGGTAAAATGTTGTCCCCATTGACCAATAAAATTCGCGCCAATACCGATGTCAGTAAAAGCACAGTTATCTTGCACTGTAAGACCTTTTTTGCCATTGTAATACCCTGTCACATTTGTTTTATCATCAAATACGAAGGCATAATGTCCCCATTGATTATCCTCAAATTTTGGAATGACAGGTTGCCAGGTTGAACCCCAGATTTCCACCTTAGGAGGCATAAACCGAATCGCGAAAGCCGGGACATCAAGTCCAGTGGTATTCGATATCAGCCGAACATCATCGATGCGCTCAGATCCCGCCAGGCGTTCCAAAAGATAAAGCCCTTCACCCATTCCCAGTTGCAGCGCGATTCTAGAGCTTGATATAGACAAGGTTGACAGTATGATAGGTTTCTCATCCAAAGGAAGATCACCCTTCAGCGCCTGAATAGCTTTGTTTTCTTGTTTCACTATGTTGGCGCGTGTCTTAAGATGGGGTAAGGAAACCAATATCTTTGTCCTGAAGGGGGTATACACGATAAACATCACTATCAGGGAAATCCATGCTATTTGCAATATGTTCCGCAGATATCTAACTGGCAGATGCAGAATCAAAACTCCTAACTGAGCTATCCCGACACTCAAGGCAAAAAGGATGAAGATATAGTTGTAGAAGAGAAACCGACCCGCAAAGAGCATGCCCCGGGTATAGGTTATGAAGTAGAATACGATGCTTCCGAAGAACGAACAGGCCATGAAGAGCAACATTCGCGGCTGCTTCATGAACATAACCACCACTCCAATTACAGACAATGATATGTATACTAGCGCTCGTAAGGAGAACCAGGAAGACACGTGAAAGACGTTGAAGAAGGCAGATTTTAGTAGTCCGGGAAACCGTTGCCAATCGAAGGAATTGCTGTGGCCTACATATTCGATGACAAATCTCTGAGCCAACCATCTGCTGAAAAACACGTTTCCGAAGATAGCGTAATCCCAGATATGCCATACGGCTGGCATCAACAATGGGATTAGGAATAGTAGGTCAATTCTGTTGAAGCGTGGCCTATTTTTCGGCAGGTACTTCAGTCCGAATAGGCAGACCACGATCAGACCTACGTTGATCCAGTTGTCGGGCCGAGCTAGGCTAGCAACACTAAGAAAGATAATAACCATAAGACGATTTCTCAGAGGACTGAGATCCTGTAGATACACTAGCGCCACGAACAGGAATAGGGTGCTTAGAAGTCCNGAACCNCCACCCATCATCGTCCCAAAGATGAATGGTGTCATCATGGTTAAAACTGCAAAGATCAGAAAAGGTGTTGGTGTGGTGTAGCGTTGGCCCATAATGTAGCAGGCACAGTATACCAGTAGAGCCCCAGCNNCAGCAAACAGGACATGAATAAACCATAGGTTTCCGGTTATCCAGTAAGTCATCCCGAATAGTATCATCTGGGCAGGCTTGGGAACGCTCCAATTGGCTTGATGCACACCTTGGAACATGGTCATTCCATAAGCCACATTCGATACCACATCTGAACCTTTTCCGAACATCTCACCATACCTGACNAGGAAATTCATCGGGTATANAAAACAGATCAGCAGTATGACAAGTGGGATAATTTTCCACCTCATTACCATTAAACCTTTCACCGTTTTCGTCTATTCCTATAGATAGATGTTTCCCTTTGATTTGAAGGTTTAGACGTTCCTGGATTACTCCATATCGTTTGTCATCAACACATTACTGGCGGTAACCTTCATTAAGATCAGAAAATGCCGCATGCTATCAGATNGGCCAGGTATATTGTGGCACTTTNAGGAGTTCACCGTCGTTCAGCGCTGACTGGTGGGCGATGATGCCCGGTACGGTCATGTTTAAAGACCAGGCGATGTTGATCAGTGGTGACCGATTCTCCAAGAGAGCGGTGACGAACTCGTTGGCTAAATAACCGTGTGAACCACCGTGTCCCCCTCCTTCCATNCCGGGTGGCAGTTGGGGTTTGGACAANTCAGGGAGTTTGGCCTGATCTTCTGCCGGCTGAAATGAAGTTCCATGCATATACCCAAGTTCGCCATGTACCAAACCGGTTTCTCCACCGGAACCACGCATGCCCCAACAAACACTCATGCGTGACGATCCGCCTTCAGAAGTCCGGAACAGAGCAACTTCACTGTCGAAAGGGTTTTGATAACGATTAGCATCAGGCTGAAACTGTGGTATCTTCCCCTTGAACCCCTGACAGGAAACTTCGGTGAAACTCTGCCCCGTTACCGCTATATAATAGGCCGTCGAATGTGTTGGATACCACATCGGCGGAAATCCCGTTCGCCACTCCCCATGGGAAGCTAAGGGTGTGGGGAAATAGTGATAATATTGCCCCTCCGAATAGATGATTTTGCCAAAAGCACCCGCTTCATAGGCCGTCCGCATGGCATGGCAGGCGGCATGGTAGGCGGAGGTCTCAAACATCATGTATTCCAGGCCGGTCGTTTGGACGGTTTCATAGAGTCGGTCGGCATCCTCCAATGACCCGAAAACGGCCGGCACCGCACAAGCAACGTGCTTACCGTGGTTCAGGCAGAGAATGGCATGATGTGCATGATTAGGAGCGTCCGTACCCAGGAAGATAGCCTCCAACGACTGATCTTTGACCATTTCCTCCAGGGAGAGATAGGTTTTTTGACAATCGCAGGCAGCTGCCAGTTCGGCACAACGCTCAGGAGAAATGTCGCAGACGGCAGCAATTTCCACATTGGGGTGGTGCTGGAATCCGAATGCAGCACCCATGCGGCAGACGCCGTGCCCGGCAATGCCAACGCGAATTTTACGATCCGACACAGGTTGCCAGGCTTTATGCTGGCGACGGGTTGAATCGGTTTCGTCGAATCCTTGGATTTCAGTTTGGGGAATATCTTGTTTGGTAAGGGTCATATTTGTTTCCTCCAATTATTAAAAGGTATCCATATCAAGCCTTGGTCAAGGGCGACGTGATCCTCCAGACTTCTTCTTTGAGTGCCTTAGCCTCTCCACCATAAACAAACTAATTCTGATCCTGCAGTGCTTGGGTCGGGGTAGCCACTCATCCCGCTTGACTACGAATTCAGATTCAAGGGTTGCCCTAGTCTTTGATTTCTTTGAGCTTCCGAAAGTGATCTTGGTTTTGTCGAATGCACTTCGGCATACCCATTAAAAGACTGGAATATCAATTGATGAATTGGCTTATTCATTAGCTATGTTTAGGTAACTATTATCAGTTCCATGACACAATTTCGCTATCTCGCAAAATGCTCGGCAGATCCTCAGGAAACCTCTTGATTGATCGGAAATCCGGTACTTCGACTGGAATACTCTCCCGATTAATGGATACTTCAGAGACCAGGCCCGGAACGGTCATGTCCAGCGACTCATAAATATCAATTGGTGATTTGGTATCGTTGATAATTG
>NZUQ01000119.1 GCA_002697225.1 Candidatus Poribacteria bacterium | reverse complement strand
GTGAAAGTTTCAGTCAAAGGGAGCCAGGTTTCACAGTCGGCAGTAACTACAGGAGATGGCAGTTATAGTTTGAAATTGGGTAATGGNATTNCGCTTNTGGCTCAGACAGGTTCCGAACTGACNGCNNTGGTATCNGATTCAGCTGGTGAGNGAGGNAGNGGTTCGGTTNTCCTGACGACNTCAGTAGTTGTTAATGGGGATGCAACTCTGGATGCTACTACAGATTTGGGAGCGACGACAGACACGCTGGCAGTAACGGGTAAAGTCTATAACCAAGGGGAACAGGTGGTCAAGAGTGGATTGACAGGAACAGTTAGCATAGGAAATGTCTCCGTCCCAGTTTCCTTTGAAGNGGATGGTACCTATNCNGCNACTTTTGTCAGCTTTACTGGACCGATAGNTGAAANTGGTGATACCGTTGAACTNTCNTTTANNCNTGANGATGGTCATACANCTGTNNNNCANGNCAAGCTGACAACCAAGCAGGTAACGGACCAATTGGCGGAAATAGCTGTGATGACGGACTTGGGTGTGTCTACAGGAACACTGGCGGTAGCGGGTAAAGTCTATGATTTTGATGGGCAGGTGATTAAGAGTGGATTGACAGGTACAGTTAGTATAGGAAATGTTTCCGTCCCAGTTTCTTTTGAAGCGGATGGTACCTATTCGGCTACCTTCTTTAGTTTTACCGGTTCGGTAGCCAGTAATGGTGATATAGTTGAACTCTCTTTTGTCAGTCAAGATGGGATCAAAGTTTTATATAGGGCAGAGTTGACAGCCAAACAGATTGCGGATCAATTGGCTGATGATATTGATGTTAATTTTATTAAAGATGAAGGCCCTCCGATAGCAGTTGCTGTTGCCACTCCTATTGCTGTTCAAATAGGAGAAAGCGTTACTTTTGATGGTAGCGGTTCGACTGATGATATTGGTATTGTTTCCTATAGCTGGGTTATTGATGGTGTGGCTGTTGCAGTGGCAGAGAGTACAACAACGCACACTTTTGACAAGGCTGGTTCTTATACCGCCACTCTTATAGTTAAAGATAAAGCGGAGAATGAAGCTGTAGCAACTATTGCCGTTTCTGTCGGTGGTTTTGGCTTTGCTGGTCTTGTTCGAGAAGCAGATGGCAAGATTCTTGAGTCTGATGATTCGGTTCTGGTTCAAGTGACACATCTCTCAACTGAAACAAAAGTTGTTGGTACACTCCGAAACGGCCGATATATGGCGGTCTATGGTTTAGATCAATCGGAGGATATAAGGGTTGGGGACCAGTTTGAAATTCGTGCGCTTGATGTCAATGGATTGCCTGTGTCTGAAACTGTTGTGCACATTCTGGCACCTAAAGAGTACCAAGGTAATGCCGTTGAGTTATTGGATATCACCACGGATCGAACCTCAACTTACGCAATCACAGGTCGGATTTTTGATGTTGATGTGCAGCCGATTGTTGGTGCTGTTGTCTCCGTGAAAACACCTCTTGGCGTTCAAACTGTGGTTACTGATGAGTTAGCTTCTTATTCTTTTACGTTTTCTGATTACCTGACTAATCCTTCTCGCGGGGAAGAAATCCTTCTTAATGTTAATATCCCAGATGGCATGTCACGACGTCTGGTGGTGATTGCTTTTGAAGAACCAATGCGCTCAGTTGTTGCAAACTCGTTACCAATTTTACTGGGTGGACTTGCTATTAATACTGTGAAGCATCGTGATTTTATCGATCGGCTTGTTTCTCATATCATTGCCGAAACGGAAATTGGCAAAACTCTTGGACGTGGGACGGGTGACTTGCTAGATTTTGTACAGGAGAGTCCAGAACTTCGGTCTGATATGATTCAGTTGATTGAAGGTTTGTTGCCGGGGGGGCTTTTGCCCAACCAGGTTGTTTTAAGACCTGAACTTCCCTTGGTTTTTGAACAGGCTGAAAGTTTGGTGCTGGAGAATTTTGGTAATGGTCTTTACCCCTATTCAGTGACAGATATGGGGTTGGGCACAAGAGATGAGAACCCTACTCTGGCCGTGGTTGGAGACAAATTGGATTTGTATCTGGTTGTACCTGGATCTGAGGCCACAAATGTGGAGTTTAGCCTGACTGGAGCGCAAGGTTCTACGGTTACTGCACAGAAGATTATAGAAGGGGTGTCAATGCCCCATACTTTCCAATTGGAAGAGCAACTTGGCGTTACTTTCTTGCCAGCTTGGCCTGGGTTGAGGAAAGGTAGTCAGCAGGTTTTTAATTCTGTGAAGTTGAAATATGCGGTGGAGGATTTGTCTGTATCTGATGCTAATAGTCTGAGTCCCGTTGACTATGCGCGTGAGTCAATATTACAGCCTCGTGTTATTGCTGATCAGGTTGTCTGGGAAACCGTTGTTGAGATTAAGCCTGCAAAAACTTACTACTATTATTATCAAGTTGAATTGAGCAACCCGTTAGTTTTAAGTTTGGGTGGCAAGAAGATTAATGTTAGTAACTGGGCGCTTCCTGACCCGAGAAACCTGCAGATCGAGGACCGAAATCTGATTGAAAAACTCGTAACTAGGGAATTTCAGTTGGCTGTCGCTCCTATGTTGGATCCAATGGTTTCTTCCGTTTTTAGTGGTGGTCGTGGAGGAATGTCAATTGCACCTAATCAACGGCAGAAGTTGACTAGTATTCTGACTGCGACTGCGTTACCGTTGATGAATGATATTTTGCAGACGCTTGACCCCAAAGTTTCATCTATGTTTGTCACACCAAAATTGTCTACATCTCAGTCTCTCTGGGTGGCTACGTTTGATTTGGCCAATAATATTGATGGTGATTATCAGCTTTCTGCATCTGTTTATAATACGGATGGTGATTTGGTTGATCGGATAGGAGGTAAAAAATTCAGCTTAGATCGATTGTCTCCTTCCGCTGATTTGGGCGTGTCTGCTGGTCAAAATTCTCGCGTTTATCGGGCCGAAAATGGTGCTTATGTCGCGACTGCGTTGCCGGTTGCTAAAGGAGAAGATCCACTTGCTACACTGAACCTCAACCTTCAACATAATCCAATAAACGATGCTGATTTAACTGGTTATATTTATCAGATTATCCGTTATCATGATGATGTTNCCAGTCAAACTGCAGAATTTTGGACGGGTGTGCCGACATCGCCAGATACCGATTATACTGGTGCTAGTCAAATAATTGGAGGTTTGCTGGGAGGGCTCCTTGCACCGGGACAGCTTGGTGTTTTGGGGCAGCAACCGGTAACTGCTACACCTCCACATCAAATTGCGTTTATGATTCGAAATGGACAGGCTGATTCTGCGTTGATGACAGGTGAATTTGGTGTTCGTGCTGTAGGTGTTGATCCGGTTTTGAATATTGGTTCNCGTGTCCCTCCGACTCGTTTGAGTATTGTTCCAGCGGCNGCCGATATGGCTAGGGTNGCCACTGTTATTGTTAACGGTCAACANGGAGAAGATACCATCTATGCTGATGAGCTTGATNTGACACTGCGGGTGTCAATTGTCAGCAGAAAGCATCCGTTGACGTCAATACGTGTTGAGTATGCTTCTGCTGACAATTGGACAGAAATTAGTACAATCAGGACGGATGTCTTAAAAGGTGCCGTGGTTGGATCAACCTACGATGTGGATTGGAAGGTTACNAACTTTGATGATCTGTTAGCNGTAAGTAGTCAGNTTGGTGTTAGAGCTGTTGCTACCAATGCTCTCAGTATTNCGGATCCCAAGCCTATATCTCTGGATTTAAAGTTGGATGCTAGGTTGTATCCGGCNTNGCCGGCTGTGAACTCGATTGGTCTTACTGCTACTGAATTTGGTAACGATAGTGGTGGTACTAAAGGGGAAATTGTTTTAANTGCTAAGACNAAGGCATTTACCAAGCCGTCTATNGGTTTAGTTCGTTTTGANGTGCGCCGCCAAAAGGAAACTGAAAATTGGCAGAAGATTGGTGACGTCGAAACTTCTGCTAGTGTGTCTAATGGGTTTTTGAGATGGAAGCTGGTCTATGATACCAAGAAACTTGGTGATACGATTGTTGGTGGTAGTTTGGCAGCTAGGGATAAGTCAAAAGATGATAATCCATATATTGTCAGGGCTGTTACTGTCGATGTTGCTGGAAAAGCCCATGATACGATCGACGTTGTCAAATCAACTACTTTATCAGTAGATAATATTGATGATGTTCCTCCCATAACCGGAACTGAGATCACTCAAATCGTTGATAGTATGGGTGTTCTTAAAGTGCGGGGTGGTGCTTATAGTACTGGGGGATTAATTGCTAAAGATGTTGATCCACCAGTTCTTCTGATTACTGCCAAGCCGGCGGCGGATCCTGCAACCTTTAATAAAGTCGAACTTCATTTTATGATAGGTGAGAAAAAACTCGATCTTGTTCCAATGCAGGCTTCAAATGAAGGGTTATATAAAGCCACTGTCCCGTTAAAGGATGTTGCCAATGGCAAGTATGTCGTTCGAGCTTTAGTAACAGATGCAGCTAATAATGTCGAGGTTGCTGATGACAAGGAAGCCATTAGGGTTAACGTTGAGAACTTTGAGTTGCCGTTTAGTGATGAAAAGGGAATAGTCATTGCTATTGGTGATCAAGATGCCCAGTCTACAACTGAGATTGCTAAGATTTATCCACGAGGGATTCCTATTACCAAAGAGGGGTTCTCATTCAGTAGTATATTGCCGGCAGATGTGACTGAGAAAGATATTGATATTTTCATCAATGGTCAATCAGCAAAAGCACGAGGATTACTTAAGATAGAAGTGAAACTGGTTAAGCCTGCTGGCCAAGGTTTTCGGTCCATGGTGCTGGTCGATGAACAGAAAGAGTTCATTATTACTCTTGATACTTCCCAGTTTGATGATGGGATATATGACCTGAAAGGATACATTTCAACGCGAACCGGTCAACTTTCTTTTGATTTACCTAAAATTAATTTGGATACTATTCCTCCGGTTATTGAGATTCTTTCACCGTTAACAAATGCCGAAACTAGCCCGTTACCGACGATTTATGCTTCCTACAATGATGGTACTATTGGTAGTGGTATTAATGCCAAGACATCAACGATTAAATTAGCTCGCCTGATACCAACTGAAAAGGTGGTTAAACTTGATTCTGGTGGTTTGAAAACTAACGAAAGTGCGCTGATATATACTCAATTGACTTCTCTTGAGGGAGGTCTTTATCGTGTAACTGTTGCTGTTTCTGATATGGCTGGGAATTTGGGTGAGACATCAACTCAATTTGCTATTGAAGGGACGCCCCCAGAAGTTCCGGATAACACTGCGCCAGTAGTAGCTACATTTAGTCCACAAGGAATCGTGCAGGTTGAAGATGTTCTGGTTTCGGTTACTGCTTCTGATCCAGAATCAGGCATCTCAGGAGTGACACTCTCTGTTGATGGGAAGGCTGCCAAGGAAGGTGCTGCCCAGGTTTTTAACCTTGGTAATGGTGTGCATAAAGTAAAGGCCGTAGTGACTAATGGTAAAGGTTTGAAGACAACTGTCAATTGGTCGTTTGTGGTAGAGTTGGTGGTGGAAGAGGTTGATAAAACACCTCCGATAGTTTCATCTGTTACACCGCAAGGATTGGTTAGATCTGCTGATGTAACTGTTGCTGTTTCGGTTTTCGATGATCAATCTGGTATTTCTGACGTGCAACTTTCTGTCAATGGTGGTGCGGCCAAAAAAGGGTCTCAGCGCAGGGTTACCTTGGTTTCTGGTAATCATACAGCACGTGCCGTAGTGACTAATGGTGTGGGTTTGAAGACAACTTTCGATTGGACATTTACCGTTGAAATTGATACAACACCGCCACAGATTACAACCGTATCGCCGGAAGGTACTATTCGGTTTGGGAAACCGCAGATATCTATATCGGTAGTCGATGATTCTTCAGGGGTCGATAAAATTGAGATTTCGGCAGTCAACGCCTTAGATTTAAGTTCTGTTGCAGGTTCTATTGAATTGGATAGCAAGAAAACTTGGGCACGTTTGATACCCAAAAATGCTTTAGATAATGGTACTTATGCTGTTAATGCTAAAGTTGCCGATGCGTTTGGTAATACGAGTGAAGTCAAGTGGATCTTCACTGTTGAAGTTGATGTTAAGCCTCCACTGATTATGGCCATGACACCTCAGGGGACAGTCCATACCGAAAAACCATCAATTTCCGCCTCTATTACGGATGATATCTCGGGTGTTAAGTCGGTTGATGTTTCGCTTAGAGACTCGAATGGTAAGGGCGTTTCCGGTAAGTTGATAACTGACGAGACAAAAAGTTCCGCCACTTTTACCCCCCAAAACAATCTGAAAGAAGGTAATTATTCTGTTGTTATAAAGGCGACTGATAATGCGGGTAATCCCAGTAGTATTAAATGGGATTTTACCGTTGTTCTGGATACCATACCACCAGTGATTAGCATAATTTCACCNGTGGGTGAATCCANTGTTTTAGAAAGGCGACCTGTGATCTCTGCCAGCTATACCGACGCCATATCTGGGATTGATCAGTCGTCGGTTAAGTTGTTTGTTGATAACNAGGATGTGACATCCAAANTGNAGGTATCTAACACTCGTGTTAGTTATACGNCAGCATTGGATCTTGTGTTTGGGAGACATACTGCCAAAATAGAAGTCTCTGATTTGGCTACTCCAACTGCAAATACTGCCTCTCAAGAATGGACATTTGTGATTGAGAGCCGGGAAGGTCTAGCCCTGCTGTATCCGAGAAACTATCCAAATCCATTTGAAGAGGCAACGACTGTTGCCTTTANACTAACTCGTGGATCAAGCGTGTCTATTGAGATCTATGATGTGNCTATGCGACTTGTTGTTCAATTAAAGGATAATCAATATATGGAAGCTGGTGAACATCAAGTTAAATGGGATGGAAAAACAGCTGGAGCAGGTGATGATTTAGCACGTGGAGTGTACTTCTGTCAAATTATCGTGGAAAGTAGTCTTGAACCCGAGTATGGTTTATTGAAAATGGCATTAACACGTTAATAGGGCAAAGGTCGTGGTATATGCGTGTCACAAAGTCAAATTGCATGTTGTTTAAGGGGGGTATGATGAGGCAAAAGCAGTTGCTTCAATTGGCGATTGTTTCCTTNATCTTAATTTTTTTTGTCGCGCAATTCAGTTTTGCTGGGGTTAATGCTGCGCCTCATCTGAATATNGGTGCNGGTGCAAGGTCTTTGGGGATGGGAGGCGCTTTCACGGCTGTNGCTGATGATGCGACTTCGACTGTATGGAATCCAGCAGGTTTGTCGGTTGCGAAGGATTTGACCTTTACACTGGCTACCGAAAGGTTGGATTTTGATCGAAAACATAATTTCATGGCTGCGGTTAAAAGGTTGGGAGCAAAAAGTGCGCTTGGTCTGTCTGTTGTTAGCTTCGGTGTAGATGGCATTGAGGAACGATTAACGAAAGACGATATTGCCGCCAAAAGTACTTTCAATTATAGTATGAACGCCTTCGCGTTGTCTTATGGCCAATCTTTAGGCAGTATTAATTTGGGGACTAGCCTGCAAATTCTGACAGACCAGTTTAGCGTTGGTACTGATGACAGGGTTAGCGGTTTTGGAGGTGTTAATATTGGATTACTCGGTCGCTTGTATTCTGATACGGTCAGTTATGGGGTTGTACTTAAGAATTTATTTGGATCGATAAGCGAAAGTAGCCTGCCGGCAGTTCTTGATTTTGGGGTTGCGTTTAGCCTTTTAGAAAGGAACGTGGCAACTTTTGCCGTTGATTTGGAGCGAGAGTTTGTTGATATTGAAGAAAGTACAACATCGGCACGTGTTGGTGTTGAGTACCTTGTTGGAAATACCTTCTCAATTCGTGGTGGAACTAAAGCAAATTCGGACCGTATGAGCTTATATGGTGGTTTTGGTGTCAATGTGGCAGGTTTGCAGGTTGATTATGCGATTAAGTTGGCTGATAATTCGGGATATAAGCTAAATGATTCTGGTAACATACATTTAGTGTCTTTGTCCTACAGCTATTGATTTTATTTGGGTTTTGAGGGATATGTGACATGAAAATAATGAAGTGCTTGCTGTTTTTGGTGATCGTTTCCTGTTTTGGTATGTCTCTTATCCTTACTCCGTTTACAGTTGGATTCGCTGCCACGATTACGCCTAATCCTGTTAGTCAAGATACAAAACTGATTACGATCAAGGCGGGTGATACCCTCTGGTTTCTTGCGGGAGTATATCTCAAGGATCCAATGTTATGGGGCCAATTTAAACAGTACAACCACTTTACGGATCCTGACCTGATTTTCCCCGGTGAAAGGTTATTGGTTCCGACCACGTTCCAGATGCCTGCAGACTCAGTGCGCAATATAGTAGATGTGCTTCAGAAACCTGTTGTTTCGGCAGAGGTTATTAAAGAGATTCAAACTAAGTTAGAAGAAGCAGGAGTCAGTCTAGTTTCTATAAACAAAATGGTTGGTGCTTTTGAGGTTCGAGTTGGCGTGTTAGAGAATATAAGTAGTGGTTTGCGAGATCAGGTTAAGGCTGGTGATGACAGATATGCTAAGACTAATGCGAAGATTAATCAAAACACAAATCACCTAAATGAACTTACTGACAAAGTGGCTGAAAATCAGAGTGATATGCAAGCTGAGATTTCTAGTGTTTTGTCTCAAGTGAGTGATTTACAGGAAAAATTGGGTAGCCAACAGCAAACTATTACTGCTAAGATAGCAGCTGATACGCAGTTGATTGTTCAACGTGTTGAAGGTAACCAAGCGGTTATGTCTGGACTGAAGCAGAAAATTGAGGCGGAGCAGGGACCCATGGAAGAGTTGTCGAAAGGGAAACGAAAATTTGTTGCTTTGACTACCGTTTTAGGTGGATTTGTTTGGTTTGTTGTGAATGTGTTTGGTGGGGGAAATTAAATTTTCTGCTCTTATCAGTAGAAACAGGGAATTGATCAAAAGGGATTTTTAGGATTATGTTCTTCTTGATTGGTTTTCCTGTTTTTTTATTGGGTTATATAATTTAGTGTAGGTTGAGAATTTTGCGGTGCTCAGAAATTATAGAAGATGCAACAGATCGCTTTATTGAGCTTTATGGTGATAGGAAAGAAGGTCCTGGCAAGTCGATTCGGTGTGGGATGGCTTGGATAGCAGATGCTAAGGTTGTTCTTATGGCAACACGTGATCAACATAAACCTGAGGCTGCGGATTTGCGCCGCGTAAGTAGGTTAATTGATCTAGCTGAGCACCTGAAGCGTCCTATTTTAGCCTCGTTACAGTTGTTGTCGGATGTTGAGAATGGGTTTTGTCTTCAGGATATACGCAACCGGAAGGAATTTGACACGACCTTTTTGAAACTGATTTCTCATCCGTTTCCGATTGTAACTGTTACAGACCATAGTCTTCTACAGACTTTGGATACGTCTTTAAGGATTTCAGATTCGCTTTTGGTTCGTGGGAATGGTTCTGCTGCCGATTTTGATCAAAATTGTGTTAAAAAAGGCCAGCAAATTATTAGAAATGTTGATGATGATTTGGGACTGAAAAGTTCTATTTCTGCTATGTTTTTCCAGCTTTTAACTGTTCAAAAGGATGATTTAGTAAAACGACGGAAAGATCGTTTGCGACATGCTAATTCCTGAGAACGTGTTTAAGAATTAGCTTTTTAAGGATTTGAGAATTAATATGTTTAAAGATGATTTGCGGTCTAGTATTGATGTTATGGTTTTGCCAATGACTAGAGCGATGAGTTGGTTAGGAATAACACCGGATATGGTGACTTTTGCTAATTTTGGTGTCAACTTGGCTGCGGCGTTTTTTTTGGCAAAAGGACGCCTGATTTGGGCAGGGATATTAATCCTTTTTGCTGGCGTACTTGATCATATGGACGGTGCTGTTGCACGAATGACTAACCGAGCTAGACCATCTGGCGCATTGCTTGATTCAGTGGTTGATCGTTATTCTGAAATTGTTGTTTTTTTTGGCCTTCTTGCCTATTTTTACCATTTAAACTCTAATTATTCGTTTTATGGTGTGTGTTTGGTCTTTCTAGCTATATCTGGTTCGGTTCTCGTTAGTTATATTCGGGCTAGAGCAGAGGGGTTAGGTATTGAGTGCAAGGTAGGTATTATGCAACGACTTGAGCGAATCTGCTTAATCACAATTGGTATTTTGGCTCAAGGGGTATTTCAAAGCTTTTACGGGACACTGCAATCGGAAGGGCTTATTCTGATAATAGTTTTCTTGATTTTGACAATTGGAACCCATCTTACGGCAGTGCACCGATTAATATTTTGCTACCGTCAACTTAACTTATAAACTCTTCAGGGAATCTGTTAAACAGTTTTTTTGAATAGGTACGACGATTTCTAGTATTCCCTGAAAAACTGCAGCAGGACTGTCGATGGCTTCTACCGTTGATATAATTGAATTTTGGTAGTGTTTCAGTACTGGCTGGGTTTCTTCTCGATAAACTTCCCATCTTCGTCGTATTACATCCTCGCGTGCATCATCAATCCGGTTTTCTTTCAGGGCACGTTTTCTAAGGCGCTTAATCATTTCTTCTTCATCGTTGCAGAATAGATGAATTATCTGTAGAATGTTGATGTGCTGGTCCATAATTTCTGCTTGGATTATACTGCGAGGAATGCCATCGAGGACTAGTAAATCGCTAGAAGGTTTGTATGATCCTAAGATGGTGTTCGCGTGAACGTGTTGTTTCCATAGTTCTACCGTAGTTTGGTCTGGTACTAGTTCTCCTCGTGAGGAGTATTCGTACACTTTTTCCCCTACTNCNGATTTGACATCTATTGTTCTGAAGACGTCTCCACAGGAAAGGTGAAAAAAACCGGGAATCGATGCCAGAATCCTCCCTTGNGTGCCNTTACCAGTTCCGGGAGCNCCAAAAAGTAAAACCGTTTGATANTGTGTCTCTTGATTCATTTTGTTTTTCTCTCCAGATTTAGAAGATTTTGACACGTTATTGTCAAAATTGACCACAAAANCTATNGGTANTTGTGTGCNATATTTGATTGGGAGCTTTTTGTTGATTNCNAATTATCTTTATGATAATAGACTTGATTTACAGNGTTAATTCTTTTTAGCATAAAAATATCCCCATTTTTGAGAGCCTTGTTGAGNGCGAGCGATTTTTTTCTCCCACCCTTGAATTAGGTCCTCATAGTCGTGTTGTGNGAAGTTTTGAAGAAACTCTTCTTTTATCGAAATTAANTNTTTTAGTTCCGTCTCCNAAGCGATCACAAACCTNTTTGTGTTGTCGTAACCTTGGNTTATTTTTAATCCTGCTTGTTCAAGTAAGTGTTTATACGTTTGAATATNGTGGAGAGTATAATTCCTTTCCTTAATGTAATNTGAGAATTCGTTAGGCCAATTGCTTGATCCGCAACAATAATCGGTGATTAAGGTTTNNCCTGANGGTTTNAACCAACTTTTTATTTTTTTAAAGAGAGCTACTTTGTCTTTTATATGNAAGAAACTATCACGGCTATATATTAAGTGGAAGGNCTCTGGTTCAAACTCCATTTTGGTGCAGTCTCCCAATATAAACTGCACTTTACTGTTACGNTCTGANGCCCTTTGCTTTGAAAGTTTAATCATATTATTTGAAANATCTATCCCTGTAACCTGTGCNGCATAGTTGTTTTCAATGAAGAATGCACTGCCTCCCAGCCCACTTCCNATGTCAAGGACTTTTGCACCNGGAGTTAAATCAATTTCAGCGAATAGTTCCTGAGTTGTTTTAATTCCTCCAGTNCTAACAAAATTGTGACCAAAGACTTTTTCGTATCGCANTATNCNGTTTACAGTGTACTGAGTTGTNTCTAATTGAGAATTTGTTAATGAGTTTTTTTGATTCAATCTTAATTTCCTTNGTTGCTGTTGATAAATGGNGAGTAACCGTTGAGTCTTTACCNTTTAGAATGGAATAATAAAAATGTTGCATTATGTTTTCTTGANTAGTGTNNATGCTNTCTCAAACATAAATAGTTGTTAATTAAACTGATTTTCAAATTTNACTATTATTTCTTTTTCCTTCGTGATTCATAGTATTCAAATATGGCTCTCCAGTATCCTTCATCTCTTGGATACTTTTTCCTATTNACAGGTAGTAAAAGTTGTCCNGAGTTGTCAATGTTATCTGATTCATCAGTGTCNGTATTGATCAGGTTCATCTGNCGNGGTTGATATTCTATGTCTNTTGATTCTATTCGCCACTGATTCTTNGTTTTTATCGCTCTTATTTTNTTNTTTTTGATTTGNTGGAGTACNTTAGCTNNGGACACATTCAGGTAATCGGCAACTTCAGNGACTGTCATGTAGCTTGCGTTATTATCACTTGGTTCCGAAANTGGTTTAAGTTTAGACGGAAGNTCTACNTCGTCCAAATCGAGTAGTTTTTTGATGTTCCGTTCCTTCNTTATTNGCTAAAAAAAGCGAAGCAATGCAGAAATCATCTTNAGTCTCTCTGTTTTTTTTANTCGGGATTGCTAGTTTNTTNTATAGAAANTNNAGCTGNGTCTAATAGNGAATCTCTGGTTTGGTTTCTTTATTTATTCATGGCAGGNNGGCACAGGATAGCATACTNTTNACTAACGTTGCTGANATGTNAACTGTNTGGTGTAGAAAGGNTCCAAAATTTCNAATGGACTATATGAAGCTGTTNGCTAGANGTATATTTAAAACTTTTTGATTTCTCCCCAAAANATAGCTTCTTTTTCTAAAGGGGTAACAGAAAAAGGTCCTAACTTCGCTGGTTGCCAGTAGGCAGGAGAGTTCCAATAANTTCCAGCTCCATCAGCNGGTAGCCTGACTTCTCCTGTCCTTACGCCTCCTTTATCTGTGTCTCCNCCGATGAAGTATATTCCCATAGTTGCCTTTTCTAGTTTCTTTAGATCTCTTTCGAACAAAGAAAACGGTATTGCTGCTTCTACGTACCATCCACCGGCTATGGCCCCACTTGCTCGTTTGGGGGTTACATCATCTCCTTGTAAACCACCGTGTCCTGGGCCATTATATGGACATTCCTTTACCATTGGTTTCCATTTGCCTTTTGTGTTTTGGGGCGTAAAAATGAGAGCCCAATCCCCTTTTCCATTTAATGTTGTTCGGTCTTTAAAGTCCCCTTTCACGTCAATATAAAATCGGATATAGTCAGAATCTTTGAAGTCTCGTGAAACTTCATCTTTGCAGGAGACAGAATTATCCTTTGCCCGACAGGCGAAATAGAAATTGTTCTCATCGTAAGCAAGGTAAGTCGAAAAATAATCGTCCTTTATAGTACCGCCAATGCATACTAAGGAGAGATCAAATTTGGCAGCTCTGTCGTCAATGTTGTCATCCGGTTTGCCATCTATATTCAGTTTGCCCCATGGGATGGTGTGAGTGACTGCAAAAATTGGAGATGTGGCTAAGATAAGAAAGCTGATTGTCAGCAGAGATAAGAAGCTTGATTTGTTCATTTAATGTGTCTCGCGAATCTAGAATTAGCTTAAATTACGTTATTGTAACATCGATTGCTGGATATTTGTATTGAAAATCCCGTTTTTCAATACAATCAATCTGTAGTGAAAGAAAGCGGAAATGTTGGTTCTTTAGTTTGGTGTGTTTTGCGTTCCTCAATTTTAAGATGATAATATTCCTTGATAAATTCTGCTAAATTTTGAGTTGCTTCTTCAAATACAATTCGGCCTTTTTCTGCGGTGGCCTTTTCTGCTTCACCCATAACACCGCTATCAGTATATTGGCTGGTCCATTCAATCAATCCCATTGGTCCTTTGGCAAACAGGTCTCCCCAAATAAATTTCGAGTTTCGCTTATTCGTTTTGGAGATTTCGCTTTTGATCTTATTTTGGCGAACGCTGTTTGGTGAGAGGTGGAGTAACATTGAGGTTTCCAGTTCACCTGCGTGTGAACAACCGCCAGGAAAAACACTTTCCCTCCATTGTTTGTCAAAATCTGGCTTCACTTTCAATAATTGCCACCAGCTACAAAAGACGCAACTTGCATCAGTTTCAACGATAGTACGTCGAGCTACCATGTCAATGAGGTTATGGTTTGAACCGTGCCCGTTAATGAGGATAATTTTCTTGAATCCATGATAGGCTAAACTTTTACAGATATCCAGTACATATTGAATGAAATGTTCGAAGTGTATGTTTAAGGATCCGGGGAAATCCATTACGTGGTGTAGATACCCATAGTTGACAGGTGGTAGTACAAGGCTCATGTTCGAACGTAAGCGGGCAGCCTCTGTGGCTATTGCTGTAGCGCATAGGTGGTCTACTTTTAATGGGAGATGATGACCATGTTGTTCTACCGAGCCGGTTGGGATAATAGGAATCTTTCCCATGTCTATAGCTTGGTTTACTTCCGGCCACGTCAATTCATCAAACTGGTATATTTCACGGACAGATGGCATTGAGATGTTTTCCTTTTTAGGATGTGTTCAAGAAACGCGATATTTTTCTGCGATGTGATTGTTTAAGGTAACCCCCATCCCAGGAGCATTTGATAGAGTTAACATTCCATCTTTAAATGTAATATCGTGTAGCACTAGTTCTTGCGCTAGAGGTGAAGACGCACGTGTAAACTCAGTCAGTGGTTTTTGTCTGGTTGCTGCCCATTGTGCGGAAGCCGCTAGCAGAACTCCAGTTCCAAATGCATGGGGAACTGTCCAACTTCCAGTTTCTTGCGCGAGTAACCCAATTTCTTGTGCTACCGAAAATCCTCCAATTCGTCCGAGATCAGGTTGGACAACAGATACTTTGCCTTGGATTATGAGTTGTTTGAGATCCTTTTGTAGCGTTAGCATTTCACCACTGGCGATTGGTATAGGTGAATTAGCAGAAAGTTCCTTATATCCTTTAATATCATATGGGTTTAGTGGTTCTTCTAGCCAACAAAGGTTGTATTTTTTTAGTTGTTCAATACGAGAGTGGGCGGTTTCCACGTCCCAAACGCGCCCCGCATCCACCATTAGGTCAATTTCAGTTCCCAACGCTTCACGCGCTGAAGCAACTAAAGATTCATCCAGAGCAGCGTCTGGCCCCATTGGTCCCCAGCCGTATTTCACCGACTTATATCCTTGTTCTAGGAATGACTCAGCTGAAACGGCGATTTCTTCTGGACGGTTGGGCCACAGAACGCTAGCGTAACATGGTACGCGATCTACTGCTGTTTGACTCAGCAAGTTTCGCACCGGTTGATCTGAAATTTTACCACGAATATCCCATAGTGCCATATCTATGCCGCTCATGGCATGGCGGACAACACCTCCTGGGCCGTACCAGATAGATCCGTCAATCATTGCTTGGGTTGCTAAATCGATTTTTCCTGCTGACATACCTTCTACAATTTTGCCCAAACCGTGTCGAAATGGTGCTGAACGAGGGGCTTCAATAACAGCACGTGCAACGTATGAACAGGATACTATTTCGCCTAAGCCTGTAATACCGGTATCTGTATGTACTTGGACAAGAAGGCAGTCTTGCGTGCCATCAGCAATTTCTCGAACCACGGGTAAGCGAAAATGGAGGGCTTCGACTTTAGTGATTTTCATCTTTTAGCTGGAATCCTGTAGATATCTAATATGATGTGCGTGATGCCCAATTATATATAGGCTAATCTCTGTTAAAAAAGTGGGGGATCAGGGAATAAACTACTCCGTTTCCCCATTCGGATAGGAGGCAACTAGACTAGCTAGTTGCCTATGTCGAATCGGAGCGTAGATGCGATTTGGATTTGGGGGAGGACGATCGTGGGTGAAGATTGAAAGCATGTTATCAGCAAAGATTAAAAAATCATCACGTGGATCTTTGATTATATCAGCGAAGATAACCCGTTCTTGTNTTTTTGATAGAAGTCCAAGTTTTTTGCCGTAGGCATTCCTCAGTCCACAAACTTGAGGAGAGCTTCCTAGAAATAATAACTCTTTGTCATCGCCTATCCAGTTGGGAGGTGCGTTGAGTGGGCGACTCTCAACTGGACAGGCATCGGTTTTCAGACTAGGTTCTAGTTGTGGATCCAACACGTNGCCAAGTGGTACGTTTCCAAGTTCTAATCTGCAGGTTAGTCCATTATAATATTCAGCCATATGTTCTGCCAAAGTAATAATTTCTGTCTAGTTAGCGAAATACTGAGCCTTTATCCAAATACCAGGTGTCTTTGACGTGGGAGCGTTGTACGATTTCCTTAAAAGGAGGCGTTCCATTCCCTTTCTCTACCCATGTTGTTTCCTTGGTAAAATAAACTTCCTCTGGATTTGGACCGTTTGTTAACGCTTCATATAATATTCGGCCATCATGTTTNCCNGTAGGTTCAATTCCAAGCAGATAAAGTGAAGTTAAACCCACNTCGATGTTNCCGGANGGAACCTGACTGACTAGGCCNGATTTCAAATTTGGACCGCTGGCAAACAACATTGTTTNCAACTCAAATGGNCTGATACTNCCATGACCACAGTGNCTGCCACCAGTTGATGTGCCACGAATCCCATTAGCATTTGTTTGGCAAGACCAGTTATATGCATATAATATGTTGCCAGCACGAGGATGATCATTNCCTATTAATTTTAGNGATAATGTTCCATCAACATGGCCGTATTTCCAATTNCCTGATTCCATGTGATGTGTGAAAATGGGGCCACACCAAGNNTCCTTCTGTAGGAAGTGTACAATCTGATCAATTCGTTCTTCATCNTTATCTTCGATGTAGATGTGAGTGTCCACNCAAATNACGTCCCTNGATTTCTCTGANGCTTTAAGGCCTGCTTCAACTAGTCTCTGTGTGATNTTAATTGGTTGTTCATGGGTTACGAAACCATGATCTGACAGGATGAAAATGTCTGGTTCAATCCTCAGTGATTTTATAGTTGACAAGATTCGGCCTAGGTTGTCGTCCATGTGGCGAATTGCTTCCATGTTCTCAGCGGTGCCGAGACCATAATGATGTTGAGTGTNATCAGGATCTGACAGCCATANATAAGTCAGGTTGGGTTGGGTTTCAGGTAGAATATATTCCGTTAGTACATCTATGGCATATGTATTTCGGCCGATATTGGGATAGTTAGCTTCGGGTGCAGAACCAAATTGTTTGACAATAGGTGTAGATTTNGGAAAAACGTANCTGTGATTAACAATCAAACCATTTTGTTGGTGGTCCAGCAAAAATGCCGCGCCAGTAGAGCATGAAGTAGCTGTTGCAACTGTCCTACCTGATTTTGCGACAATATGAGCGATGGAATTGGTGGTTAGTAGTTGATGGTTTGTTACTTGGTTGAAAGCTACTAGGTTGTGATAATCACCAGTTGATATGCCATGGTATGGGTCAAGCTCAGTTGCCAGTATGTTGTTTCCCATTAGACCATGTGTGGTTGGGTAGGCACTGGTTGAAATGGAAGCCGAGTTCAAACGGGTTAGTGTTGGAAAGCAGGAATGATTATCAGCAAACGTTACACCATTTTGTGCGAATTTGATTAGATTGGGCGTGTCGTCACAACTCATTAGGTCTGGACGCATGCCGTCCCAAACCATGATAATGATGTGTTCAGAACGTTTTTGTTGAAGATGCTTTACCAAAATATTTCACGTCCACGTTAGTTCCACCATAAAACTTAGTGGTGACTCCTGTTGCTGTTTGGTTTGACTCGTAGGTTTGTGCAGTGCCTCTGTTAAACAAATTCCAAGTACTCTCTTGAGTTGGTTTCTTGCCATTGAAACTGAAATTCTACTTTCTCATGCGGGCGAAAAGATAAGGTTACGTCCTCAATCGGTGTTCCAAGAACTTCAATTTGGCTTAAATCCGCCACGCCAATTCCCATTTCGCTAGCATAATGAAATAATCCTATATCCGCTGGATTGAATCCCATTGCTTTAGTAGTTACAGCATCGGCAGAAAATACGTCAGCGCTAGCCACACCAATATTGAGGTCTACACTGTCTGTTCCACCGGGACCATTTCCCTGTAGGCCAGTTGTTCCATCAATGATCCCAATATTTGGTTTCAGGTATTGGGATAAACGGATCAAGTTGATGTTGAGTATTTGTGCTTCCCGTGGGAGTTCCCGGTCAGAGTGACTGCAGTAGCCGTGCATTTTTACCCGGTCCTCCTTATGCAGGGTACCCATAATCATGTTTTTTAATGCGAGTGTTACAACGTCTACATCGTGCGTTTTTGCCACAGCTACTGAGATTGTACATGGGCAATCTAGGACAATCCTAGGCATTCTTACTGGCACTCGGCTCTTATCGGCAAGGATAATGTTAGTCGTTTCCCATTCTGTTTCTTGATGAATGTCGTAAAGCTGAATTGGTACGTCATATTCATTGATTAAATTTCGATAACCGAAATTATCGAAGGATTCGCCTGAATATTCTTCATTGGCTCCCTCAGCGATAATGATCTCTGTGGGGGGCGCTGGCGTAGTCAGTAAAAAGTCGATTGTTCCTCGGATAGCATCAACGTGGGTAGAAGCCAGTTGATTTTTGCTTGATAAGAAATTTGGTTTCAGCATGACTTGAGATGTTAATTTTGGAATGATTTCTTCTCGTACCAAGTCCAGAGCATGATGGATGTTCTGGCGGCGGTTGACTGTTTGCGCTAGACCCACTTTGGCTTTCTCAATACTCATTGATATCTTCCTTTATATGGAGTATAAGTTGTGATGGATTTATAGTCCCCTAATTTTCAGGAATGGAGTTGAATTAATTTGGCAAGTTATGGTAGTGTTGTCTGGTTGATAGTTGTTCCCAGATTGCTTCCTTAACAGTATATCACAATAATTATAGTAGGATGTGGTGTTCTTAACACATAAATTATGTTGCCCGGTTTTTACCCTTAATGTTCAGTCTAAAGCCGACTTTTAATTTGAGTTTCAGATGATAGGTTGGCTAATCAAACTTGATTCCAAAAATATGGCGCTTGATATATAATACTTACTTGTGTGAAGGAAATAAGTATCAATAAGGGGAATTGGATGGAACATACTATTGGTTGTACTACACGTCCTTATGCTTCGATTTCATTTGCAGAGGCTTGCGAGCATATTGCGGAGGCGGGATATAGTGATGTTGCTGTCTTTGGCAATACGGGATCAGTTGCTATTAGTTCTAATAGTAGTCGGCAAGACATTGGAAATGTGCGTAGAGTGGCGGAAAGGGTAGGGCTTGTACCGTCTTTGCTTATTGGAGGTACACAGCTGAATCTAGGGTTAGAGGCAGCTGTTGAAGATTATCGCCGCCTCATTGGTAATACGGCTTCATTGGGAGCTTCTTGGTTACTTGATTGTGGTACGTCAAACACGGCTCATTATGATGATTATTATGCCTTGATGCAGGAAACATCTCCATATGCGGAAGCCTGTGGGATTACTATTACACTTAAGCCTCATGGTGGGATTACCTTAACGGTGCAGGATTTGATAAACGCCTACAATCGGGTGAATCGCTCCGGTTTTGGGATTTGCTATGATCCGGGTAATATTATTTATTACACTAAGGGGGAACACCAACCGGACACAAATCTAGATCTATTGGCCCCAAAGATCTCAAATTTGATTATTAAGGATTGTATTTTGGACAATGGTAATCCTGATGTGATGGTTACTCCTGGTGAGGGTTTGGTCGATTTCGGAGAGGTGATTGCCATTCTGCAGAAAGCAGGTTTCCAAGGTCCAATGTATTTGGAATGCGTCGGTGGGGAATCTTTGGACGAAATTAATCATAATGTAAAATCGACGTTGGATTTTCTTAGGAATTTGACGGCTGAAAAGCAATAAATGTTTTAAATACCATAGTTGAATGCAACGTATAATACTGGATACAGATCCTGGTGTGGATGATGCGCTGGCAATTGCATTAGCCCTCAATTCCACTGGGTTGAAAGTCGAAGCAATTACTACCGTAAATGGTAATGTAGGAGTTGATTAT
>NZUQ01000118.1 GCA_002697225.1 Candidatus Poribacteria bacterium | reverse complement strand
TGATGCTATACCAGATAAAGCTAAAGTTCCGTGATGAACCCCGTCCTCGCGCAGGACTAATACGTGTTCGTGAATTCATGATGAAGGATGCTTACAGTTTTCATGTAGATCAAGCCGATCTTGACCAATATTACGACCGGATATATCAAGCCTATCTCAACATTTTTAACCGGGCGGGGATCGAGGTCGTGGTAGTCGAATCAGACACTGGTATGATCGGAGGTTCTGCCGCGCACGAATTCATGCTCATCACCGAATCAGGCGAAGATAACCTGATCATTAGCCAAAATGGCGAGTATACTGCCAATGCCGAAGTTGCTGTTCACAAGAAACCTAGCATGGACAATGGAGTTCCTCTCCAGATTGAGGAGATTGAAACACCAGGCCAAAAGACAATTGAAGAAGTTTCTCATTTCCTGGGACTTCATAAAAGCCAGACACTGAAGGCAGTCTTTTATGTCACAGACGACAGTCTTATTTTTGCCGCCATCCGTGGGGATTTTGAAGTCAATGAGACCAAATTGGCCAATGCCCTCAACACTCCAATTCGCATTGCTACTTCAGAGGAAGTCGAGCAGTACCATCTTGTAGCCGGCTATGCGTCACCAATAGGCCTCGATAACGTAACAGTGATTATAGATGACTCCGTTGCCAACACCACAAACCTAGTCGCTGGGGCCAACAAATCAGGATATCATTTAAAGAATGTCAATTACCCTCGCGATTTCAAGGCAGATATTGTTACAGACATAGCCTTAGCACAAGACGGAGACACCTGCTATTTCACCGGTGGTCAGTTAATGGCAAAAAAGGGGATTGAGGTTGGAAATATCTTTAAGCTTGGAACCAAATATAGTGAAGCCATGGGCGCCCACTATCTTGATCAACATGGAAAAACGAAGCCAATTGTCATGGGATGCTATGGAATTGGAGTGGGAAGATTACTCGCCAGTGTGGTAGAAGCTAATCACGATGAAAACGGGATAATTTTTCCAGTCTCAATCTGTCCATACGAAATTCACCTAATGACAATTGGCAAGGATAATCAAGTCATAGAAACAGCAGAAACCCTATATAAAAACCTGCAGAACAACGGATATGAAGTACTTTATGATGACCGGAACGAAAGTGCAGGCTTCAAATTCAAGGAAGCAGACTTGATCGGGTTACCTGTTCGAATTGCTATCAGTAACCGCACACTTCAGGAAAATGCTGTTGAAGTAAAGCTTCGTAGTGAAGAGAATCGACAAATTATAGGACTGAATCAACTCGACCTGAAACCCTATTTCGACCGCATCAACTAATATTTCAGCTGATTTCCTAGCTAAAACCAAGTTGTATACAATGGTACTCCAATAATAATGCTCAGCAATCCCCAATAACAACCCACAATAAAATCTCCCAGTACCAAGCCCATAAAGAACGGCAAGACCTTGCGGTAAGATCTAACGCCACCATGTCGAAGAATTAGCAGTTTTGATAACCAGCAGACGAAAAGAGCAAACCAATAAACGTCGATGGTACCGGAGCTAACACCAAGGACATATCCAGCGGGATGAAACGGAAACCATAAAAACCGCATTCGCATCCACATCATTCCTATTGCAAAGAGGAATGACACACCAATCACACTACCACTAACATAATCCGGAGGATTTGGATATTGTATCCAATCACTTAAACTGCCATATGCTTGCGAACCTGCACCCAACAATTCTCCAGCAGTCGTCGCACCATATTTATAAAGTGTGTATGGAAATATCCAGAATGTCAACAACACTCCAACAACCAAAGCCAACATCATAGCACAGAATAGGCGACCAGTATTGGCTCCCGTTCGTTCAGCGATTTTGAACGCTTCCAACTGGTGCGGCATAGGATGACTTCGATTTAACCGATTAAACCAGTAGAAAAGCGAAAACATGGTTAAATTTGCGGTGCCCAGTTTACGAGTACCAAGACCCGTAACGAGAACTATTTGCGGATTCACCAAAACAATTGCGTGTAATGGAGGCCCTACCTCAGCCCGCATTCGTGTCATAGCAATTGCAATNAAAAAATANAGNCCAAAGAANAATGGTACTANCCACCAAGACATTCCCAAACGNCCACAAAAAATCATCAGAATAACCATNCCACCGAGNAAAGATAACACCGCAACTCGATAGCTNACTGGTTCGTCTTTATCATCAAGNGTAGAATCNAGCCCAACCACCTTTTTGANAACNTCNACTAAGTGCCGTCGTCCCAAATAGATAGCGGCTAAGCAAAGACCCATCATCGCCCCTGTCGCTTGCTCACCAAAAAATGGATATTTGGGAATGTTCCACCCCATCATAGTACCGAATAACCTCTCGAATTTCCGGAAAAGATAGAAAAACCAAGTTGAGAAAGTAAGATCCAACGGGATCAAAAACGAAAGGCCTATCAAAAAAGGATAAAATCGAAGTGGCATAGTTCCGAGCGAACTCCAAGGAGCATGCACAAAATAGTTGGAGAGATCATAGTTTGGCTCTTTAATTGGGACTCGAGGTATATTAGGATAGATAAAGTTGAGACCATTAATTAAACTAATTAAGCCTGCTACNCTGAAACCTATCCACATAACCCGATTCTGAAAAAAACCAGAGGCAGAATCAGTCATTTCCAAAGGGATCTGAATAATAGGATATGCAAGACGTTCGCTTTCAATCCACTGTTTCCGCAGGATAGTACTGATGCAAAGAAGCATAAAAAAAATCAGGCTGATCAGAAAAGACCACGCAATAGCCGGCTTAATCCAGAACTGGTAAAAACCTGTTGACCAGAATGCTGATTCACCTTTATAAAAATAATAGACGGCTTTGTCATCACGAATAACCAACCAATCCGGTNAATGCTGATAAAAAAGATTGATCCAATCATTCTCAGCCGTCGCGAAGAAAGTAGAGTGGGGAAGGACACCCATTAAACATACCATGTTGTCATGTGCAGTAAAAGCCAAGGTAGTAGAAATAATCACATAGATCATCAGCAACTCACTACGGGAAAACAATTTCTTGGATAAAACTCGATTGGCAATTTTATTGACGACAATCAATATGAAAAGAAAAAAACGGAGATCTGGGGAAGAGACATTGAGGACCAATGTAATGAGTGCCAGATCATCTCCTCTAGGGCCACCAAATATACGCACAATGGCATCAAAAACAAACCAAACAATATAGCTTTAATTGAAATTCGAGCTGTTTGCATCCGTGCGACCTCTCTCGCTCCAAACACTGAATTCTTATGAATAACCCAACCTCTCAAAAAAAACGATGTCTCCCCGAACTATTTCATCTTATAATCGTCTAACAGCGGGGATCAAATAACCATACCAAAACGAACGTAAAAAGGCTTAGAAAAAACATGTATATTAACTTGTAATATACATCCAATTAAGATACCATCAATAGGTCCTAATTACAGGACTCTAAACGACAAACTACAAGCTAGTAAGAAGACATNAAATTCCAGCTAAAGGTTAAACTAAAGTATATTATGATTCGCGTTGACAATATTGAATTAAAGGAAAAGCTCAGAAGCAAAAAGAAAAGAGTAGCTGAAGATCTAGGTATTAGCCGCCAAGCCTTTGCTCAGAAACTTGAAAATCCATTTCGGTTTCGATTGACGGAAATCAATGCACTCATTGATTTGGGGTATGGAGAATGCATCCACATCGACCAAAATTCGGTAGATCAATTAAGAACTCGATCATCAAAAAAATTGTGGAGAATACAGTACAAAATATCGTTCGGACCAAAACATGCGGAAGAAGCTTTATCTATGTATCAAGAATACTTTGAGCCAGCCAATGCCGCAACTGACATCGGCTCATACAGGATCTTGGGCACAAAAAAATGGGATCTTGTTTGCNTCATTGAAACTAAGGATGTCCNCCTAGACGTATTAGAACACTTCGGACCAGAATCANGAGAGCTCAAAAACTTCTGGGATATTCTGCCANCAGATGACATTGTCTGTAGATGGACACGCACTTTTCATGAAACCTGCAAAAGCAAGGAAAAGGCCCAAGCTATCTGGCACAAATGGCATCATTTAATTGAAGATACCGAATACGAAATTTTCAGGCCAGTTTTTTGACCAGCGTAATNTAGTTAATTGAAAACCNAATTTCCAAAAACCAGTNCTCATGCTGGCAGTTACAAGATCTTACTTACCTAAAGTTCCCAAGACTGTGGAGTCAGGTTGAATTGCTCTGCTAACCAACAATAAGCAACGAGTAATGATTCTTCTGTTGGCCGATGCCCGGTAGCATGATCGACGAAACCTATGGACTCATTGCTACCATAAAGTTTATATATTTTTTGCGCCTCCAAAATATACTGCCAACTAGCTGGACGATCGGCCTCCCCACCAATTAAGAAAAAAGGCCGAGGTGCACACAAAGCAAGTAGATGATGATGTGCAAGGGAGAAATCCGATGATAGTATTTTTTTACCCAGATACCAAGGTGCATCCCAATTAGAAAAATTGAATCCCACCCCAAAATCCGACCCAACAATAGCCTTGACACGTTGATCGAAAACACCAGTGTAGAGAGCTATTTTCCCTCCAAGTGAGTGTCCCATCACACCTATCTTTCCTAAATCTATGTCAGGTTGTTCCAAAAGCAAATCAATGGCTAAACTTGTATCCCACNCCAACTTGGCGATTCCAGTCCAATTCGGATTTTCCATCAACAGTTTGTCAGTTGCCTGCTCCCACCAAGCAAAACCAAAATTATGTTCCGGTTCAGGCACCATGTTGTAGGGAAAAGCTTCCGTACACACCACAACATATCCTTGCTGAACTAAATGATACCCAAACCGAATACTGGGCGTTTCGGTAATAGGTTGATAGGTTTTCAAATCTAACCCTGCCATCCGATCTGGATCGTAGAATGGAACCACAACTCCCGGACGCGGTGACAATGTGACCAACTTCGGTTCCATTAGTAACAGAGTTTGAAACGTATCTGGTCCCGTAGACTGCTTGAAGACAGTCCCCGTATANGTTGGCCGTTCGACAATCTCAACAGGTTCCTGTTTTCGGTCAAAANTCTCAAAAGCCGGAGTTCCCAAAACAGCCTTCCAACGATNAAGCAGGGCGGCACGCTCTTCCCTCCAAGATTCCATCGTTGGTACAATACCTAACGGAAAAATTGGTTCAATAGCTTCATCAACNCCAAAATCATTATACTGTGGTTGACTGAACTGCTGTGAAATCCTATTCTCTTTCATGATTTTTGCAAAAAGATCCAGAGAGCTTAGAGAACTTGATATTTGTCAATCGCATCCATATCGATTTTGATACCGATCCCCAGTTTCTCTGGTACTTTCGCTTTCCCTTCAGAAATCCGCAATGGTTCTAACAATAGAGAATGTTCCAAAAGTTGAAAAAGCGAAACATGAGCCAGCGAGGCATTGGGAATTACAGAGGCTAAATGCACCATAAAAACCGCCGATATNCCTGTAAACCCCATCTGCATCCAAAACGGCTTATCAGCAGACGATATAACATTAGCGTACCTTATGATACTGGNCGCCCAACCACCTAAGACATAATAGTCATANNCANCNGACGACAANGAAATTGTCGGATGGGGAGTTCCAAAATGGATTGCCAACGGATAACCGAGGGAATCCTTCAGTCGGCGATAGCCATCAATATCCTCCTGATCAATCGGTGATTCTAGACACTTGACCTGTGGGTATTTCTGTAATTGCGTACCAATTTCGATAACTCGTTCAGGGGTTCCAAAAGTACAGTTAGCATCAATTGTTATATCATAACCTTCAGGACAAACTTCGCATATAGATTCGACCTGATCGATAATATCCGTGTGTGCCCTCCTCTTAAATTTGTGTGCTCTGAACCCACTTTCAACAGCTATCTTTGTTTCCTGTCGCATAATCTCCGGAGGGAAAGAATGCGACCAATAAGCAATGGGAACCTCCGATCGAGATGGTCCTAGAATCTGCGCACTTGGCAATCCTACACCTGTCCCATTAAATCATAAAAAGCGATTTGTAGGGCACCAACCTTATCGTCCATTATAAACTCAAAAGGGCTTTTCCCCAAATAGCCAACTAATTTCGACTCTGGGATATCGGCCCCTTCACCAACACCGACCAAACCTTCGTCAATGTGTACCAAGTAAATGGATGTTCGGGCAATCGGTGGTTCAGACAGATGCCATTGCCTAAGATATTCACTCTCATTAGCCTGAAAATCTTCGTCCGTCGCCCGATTCCCCAGATTCCAACCCCTTTGTAGATGCTGACGGACTTGTTCCAAATAGGGAATTTCTACGCGCATCCGTTCAATCTGAGTAATTTTCACTTTTTTCCCTTGATAGTGGAATCTTTTATCAGATTCCGTTAGTGACATTCGATTCACAGTATATCCCATTCTACGAATGGCATCAGACACAATTTGTCTTTTGCCCCAACCTAAATTAACTCTCGCAATTTTTCCCTGCTGTTCGAGTTAACCTCCATAAACAGCTTCAACTGACAATAGATTTTAGAAACAATATCGCGCCATATACGTTTTATATAATATTACACACTTACCCCTCAGAATTTCACACTTTTGACACCTAATGATTGTCGTTTAATAGACACAGTTACACACTTCAATAGGATGAATCTTTGAAGGGAATTTATTCACGACCTAGCAGGAAAGTTCGCGAAGCAATCGGATTTTTGAATTCAGGTTAATTTTACCATAACAATCCCAGTAACCATACTATGGTAACCAAGGAAAGTTTAATATGAGCGATGGGAACCATCAAACCACTAATTCGGGAAAAGGAACAGAACTTGTTGCTGAAGGACTACTTGATAATTTCGAGAAAAATCGTGAACTGATCAAGCAATGCTTAATGAGTTATATAGAAAGGAATGACGATCAACTTCTAGAAACCGGTGCCAACCTCGAGGTACTGAAAGGCGACCACAAGGAAAAATATATAGCTGCGAAAGGAACGCCAGACTTAAGCCAACATCGAATGTATGAAGCCGATGTTAATTTGATCGTACACACATATAGTCATGAATCAATTGACACAGAAGAGGTCGAAAACCACATCAAGAAAGAACTGGAACAACGGCTCCTTGGCAAACTTGAATTAGATTTGGTGAAATCCGGCAAATATTATAACGCTATTGTTTCATGGGACAATTCGATATCAGTTGAGGAATACAGTCTAATTAAAGCAGCCGGAGTATAGTACAATATGGAGCTAACAAATAGGCTCTACTGAAAAAAATTATCACCTACTCACAACGCTTTCAATCGGGTAAACTCATCATTACACAACATAGAGATACCAGCTTCTGCATTCATCCTAACTTGGCTAACTGACGTTGCTCCTGGAATAGCAACAGGTTCGGCGAAATGAGAAATTACGTACCGAAGACCAGTTGTCACCAAATCGCGGTCAGGACTGGCAACCGTCTTTACTCGATCTAGCCTAGCTAACTTCTCTTCATATTCTGTCCGACCTGACTCACCCTGATTCCACTTATTACGCACGACATCCGTAAACACAGTATCGGTATCATATTTATCGGCTAAGATCCCCATTGCCACAGGCCCGCGCACCAGAACTCCAATTCGATTTTCCTGGCAGAACGACAGAAATCCCCCTTCAGCAGAACGGTTAATCAACGAATAATCTACTTCAACAACAGCACATTTTCCATCCGAAGTTGCGTGAAAATTCTTTAGGACCTGGAGGTCATTTGTTGAAATACCATATTCACGGATGAAACCCTCCCTCTGTAGAGCTTCGAATCCAGCAATATATACAGAGGGATCTTGAATATCGCCTTCATGACATAACAAAACATCAATCCAGTCAGTCCGTAACCGTCCAAGGCACGCATGCCCACAACCCCGAATCATATCTACCGTCGTTTTAGGAACACCTTGCCCAGTCCTTTTCCCCCAATTCCCCACCTTGCTAACTATATGCACTTGATCTCGAATTCCTTTAAGTGCCCGACCAAGTCTGATTTCACTAAGTCCATTGGGAATTCCATAAGATTCAGCAACATCAAACAGGTTCATTCCATGATCAAATGCTGTCCTGACGATATCATGTGCGGTAGAATCTTCCATTTCCCCCCACTGGTTACCAATATTCCAAGTTCCGAGACCAATTGCCGAAACTTNCCATCCNGTTNNACCAAATNCACGGTATANCATTTTNTCTCCTGAACCCAGTNGNAGTGACTTATTACAACTANAANCAATATCTGTATAAGTCTANAGNAATNTGTTTAAGAANANTATTAACATAAACCCAAGNCGCCTAGGTCCCCTAANTNTGCCGTGAATNATAAAATNCAATCTAGCTNTATAAACAAACNATACACTNGANANCAANAAATTAGACGAAAAAGCTGGGGGAGACATTGTCCTATATAACAACAAATACAGTCCTGTATANGATAATTGTCCAGAAAATTCAAATCNGAGGAAGGTTAATACATTAAAATGATGATTTTGTCATATGCCCCAGCAATTTGGTGACAAGAGAAATCGAATTGGANCAGAAGNAAAATTTAGTTCCAATGCAAAAGTATAATAAAAATGGAATCCATCTTTAATGCNAGAGNAAATGATAGATNCCATAAATGAAGATCAAACNACGACTAAAGCATCANTNTTTGTNTAAATTTTGAAAACATTCGATTTNAAGATCTGTTTCTGCTGCCGCAAGGTCATCTTATCAGGACTGATATAATCCANTTTAAGTTTTACTTGATCGATTTTTTCCTTCAANTCTAAGACAACTGTCTCAAATCTAGTTTGTATAATTTCTGCCCTTTCCAGTTGATCACGCAACCCTTTATTTTCGGCCTCAACTTGAGCAAGAAATCTTGCATTTTCCTCTTGTTGCTGCTTTTGCTGGTTAATAAGTCTTGCTTTCTCATTCTGAAATTGTACAATTAGCTGCTGAGTCTCTTGCTGTAATTTTAAAATGGCATCAGTACTCACTTCATCAATATCTTGTGTGGAATCTTCTCCCCTCTGTTCTCCTGGATCTTGAGGAGGAGCGGAAGTATCAACTTTAATAACCCAACGACCTTTGACCTTTTCACCTAACAATTGACCTGTGTCAAGCCTACGACGAACTGTCTGAGCACTAACGTTAAAATATTCAGCGGCTTGTTGAATCGACATTTCAATTGGCATAATAGAACACCGCCACCTAGTTTAAAATATAATAAACTGCCTCTTACCACCATTTCCGCATTGTATCACATCCTGTTTTTTTTTGGAAGGAAGGTATTTTATACTACATCGAGAAATCTGGTTACATTAAGTATTCATCTAACACATTAAACCAAAACCCCAATATCCTCAAGAGGTATAATATGCAACTCAGAANGCTTCGTCCCAATCTAGAAAACCTACCAATTATTGAAATTCCTGATAACTATAAACTACGAACCTACCAAGAAGGAGATGACGCACATTGGGCAAAAATAATCAACGCCTCGTTTGGTGGCAATCGTACTGCAAAAGACACCCACAACGAGATCATCGATTGTCCCCAATTTTCTCCCGATGGATTATTTTTCATCACGCANGACAACCAACCCATTGGTACTGCTTGTGCATGGACAAAAAATGCCAATGAGACAGGAATCGGTTATCTGCACATGGTAGGCGTCAAACCAAATCATTCCGGTCATCGTCTCGGTAAATGGGTTTCTCTAGCTGTGATTCATTATTTTTGTGATCGTAGCTTTAAATGTGTTATCTTAGAAACAGATGATTTTCGACTCCCTGCTGTAAAGACATACTTAAATCTCAGTTTCGTNCCAATTTTCGTAGATACTGATCATCCAGAACGGTGGAAAAATCTGTTTCAGAAGTTAAAATTGTCTGTGCTGCCAGATCAGACCAACTCGATTCGATCTGAGTTAAGTGACTCAATGTTAAAAAGAATCTATGCCTAACANCCCATTGAACATCAGACANAAAAACCATANTCAGATTAAAAAACNACTCGTNATAATATCTCCTTGAATCCCGGAANGATAAGAACNANCAACNTGACAGGAACAAACTTCAAAAAAGAATTGATCCTACATTATCGNCAACCAGCACAAATGTGGACAGAAGCTATCCCCATTGGCAANGGCAGGCTGGGAGGAATGGTATTNGGCAANNTAAAACATGAACGCATTCAACTCAATGAAGANAGCCTNTGGTCNGGNGNCCCCCAAGATGCAGATAANCCTGAAGCGTTTCATAACCTTGAAAAAGCACGAGANCTTTTACTAGCTGGNAAATTTACCGAAGCTCAGNATNTGGNATTNCAAACGATGATTTGTCAGGGAGGCGGATCCGCGGATGAAACTTATGGTTCTTACCAAACACTTGGAGATATCCAGCTTGATTTCANCAATCACACATCCACACCCACTGATTATTACCGAGACCTAAATCTAGATACAGCAATTTCTAGTGTAAGGTACCGTCTAGGAAACGATAANTTTAAACGTGAAATACTGTCTAGTTGGCCAGACCAAGTCCTGATAGTACACCTTACCTGTNACAACCCAGGTAAAATCTCCTTTGATGCNAGACTATCAAGGGGCATAAGAAATNGGGAGACTAATTCCANTNCTACNTCCCACTCATCAGGCCAAAATCAGGAGGNATTTATTGAGGCTACTGCNACTTCTGACCATTGTCTNANACTTAGCGGACGAACTNGGNAAAANAGTGGAATGGCGTTTCAGGCGAATNTACANATCATACANGAAGGCGGGGAAATCAAAANCACAAACCAAGGACTCTCAGTCCAGCAAGCGGACAATGTTNCCTTGTTACTAGCGGCAGCAACCGATTACTGGGAAACAGATCCACAAACANNCTGCANAACACACCTAGAACAAGCATCCAAAAAACNTTACTCCGAACTGCGCNAATCCCACANCAACGACTACCAANAGTTATTCCACCGNGTCTCTATTGATCTNGGNTCNACNGAAATNANTAANNTACCNACAGATGAAAGNCTNAAATTTGTTAANGAAGGACAGGATGACCCCCATCTGATGTCCTTGTATTTCCAGTTNGGTCGCTACCTCTTAATTTCCAGTTCTCGACCGGGAACACTNCCAGCCAACCTGCAAGGCATTTGGTGTGACGATTTCAAAGCCCCNTGGAACAGTGACTACCACCANAANATCAATGATCAGATGAACTACTGGCCAGCAGAGGTCTGTAATTTGGCAGAATGTCATCAACCTTTTCTNAAGTTCATTGACTCACTCCGCNAACCNGGAAGAAGAACAGCACAAGTCCATTACGGNGCATCNGGTTGGGTAGTACATACNATTTCAAATATCTGGGGATTTACTTCACCAGGCGAACATCCTTCTTGGGGACAATTNACTGCCGCTGGGGCATGGCTCTGCCAGCANCTCTGGGANCACTACCATTTTAATGGNGACCNCGANTTTCTCCTTTGGGCATACCCTATTATTAAAGAGTCAGTCGAATTTTATCTTGATTTTCTGGTAGANGAGCCAACACACANATGGTTAGTCACTAGCCCATCCAATTCGCCAGAAAACANTTTTCGCACCAGCGACGNCCAAATTGCNAACATCTGTATGGGNCCATCAATGGATATGCAAATTCTCTGGGATCTATTTTCNCATTGCATTGAAGCCTGCCANATATTGGANATAGACGATGAATTTCGCTTAAAATTGGAAGATTATCGTNCACGNCTAGCACCNNTACAAATCGGCAAACACGGTCAACTACAAGAATGGCTGGAGGACTACGATGAACCAGAACCAGGACATAGACATATGTCGCATCTATTCGCTTTACATCCCGGCAAACAAATCTCACTTCGCGGCACACCCGAACTAGCTAGAGCTGCCCGCACCTCACTCGAAAGGCGCTTAGCAGACGGCGGAGGCCATACCGGTTGGAGCAGAGCTTGGATTATTAACTTTTGGGCGAGGCTNGAGGATGGTAATAAAGCACATGAAAATATCCAAGCNCTATTAGCAAACTCNACCTTAACAAATTTGTTCGATGATCACCCACCATTCCAAATTGACGGAAATTTTGGTGGCACAGCAGGGATTGCTGAGATGCTTTTACAAAGTCATGCGGGAGAAATCAGTCTNCTACCTGCACTACCATCAGCTTGGNCNAACGGCNATGTNAAAGGTTTAAAGGCCCGCGGAGGTTTTGAAGTAGANATNAATTGGANAAATGGTCAACTCTCCCAAGCCACAATACATTCATNCTTGGGNAACCCATGTATANTCCGAACAAGATCACCTNTACAACAAGTGCATGTCAGTGGCAATCGCATCGAAACAAAAGCCATTGANNCGNTACTCATAGAATTCGTTACTACTGTGNGNGAAACATACCATTTGAATGCAGATTAGCAATTTATTTGATCTATGNTAGAAACACAACACGANTTGAGGCGCAACGCCAAATTGCTTCCTCACACCTACCTACAATACNCCATACATGATANTATGTGAAGATAAAATAAGAAACACTCAATCGGATCTTCCACCNTGAACAAACATCAAACTGCATTTTCAGATAAGACNGGAATCAGCTANTGCAAAAAAACGATAAAAAAATAATATTTGGCTGGTGNATGTATGATTGGGCAAATTCNGCTTTTGCCACAAGCATTACCACNGCAATCCTTCCAGCCTATTTTGGTGCTTTGTTNCTTGCCAGCCATGGATCAGCTGGATGGCGGGGNTGGTCAGGGGAATCTCTATGGGCATTCGGNGTAAGCTTTGCCACTGCAATCGTTGCCTTATCAAGNCCNCCACTAGGTGTGATAGCCGACCACTTATCGTTAAAAATGAAATTNCTTAAGATATATGCCTTNGCCGGATCTCTTTGTACCGTTCTCTTATTTGTNGCAGCTTGGCTTCCAGGATACNANTGGATNTGGTTGCTTGGTCTCTATATGTTAGCCAATATAGGATTCGCAGGCGGAAATGTCTTCTATAACTCACTTCTACCATCGATTGTTGACGAAGACCAATACGATAATATAAGNAGCAAAGGGTTTGCTTACGGATACNTTGGTGGNGGACTGTTGTTACTTATTCATCTCGTTGTTATTACTGCATCCGGGAACAATCCGTTGATCATCCGTCTCTCACTTGCTTCGGTAGGNATTTGGTGGTTTGGTTGGGGATTANTGACCTTCATACTNGTCCCTGAGCCAAATCCCACCAATACTGATAACAACTTCCTCAGTACAAGTTCAACTATTAAGATGGCNTTCGGTAAACTCTGGGAAACAGCACAAGCAATTCAGAAATTNAAAGTGCTTTTCACCTACCTTTTAGCTTTCCTTTTATTTAACGATGGCATTCAAACCGTACTCTCCGTAGCAGGGATTTATGCAGCNATAACATTGGGTGTCTCCTTAACTTTTCAGATGGCTACGATCCTAATATTACAGTTCGTGGGTGCACCGGGCGCAATTGTGTTCAGTAAAATTGCTNAAAAAATTGGAACCAAGCCAGCATTATTCATCACTTTGTTTATCTGGACGTTGGTCGTTCTACTCGCTATTGGCATGTCAGCACTCCCTCCCGTAGCTCCAGCTGAACACGATTACCAACTAAAAGAGACCAAAACCGAAATGCAGAGAGAAACAAGCTATATTGTCGTTAAAGTTCCAAATCTTAAAAACGAAGGAGCAGATGCAGATTGGCAAGTTAAAGTCGGCAAATGGAATAAAGATGATGTTTTGACAATCAGTCACGCTCAGCGGTTAAAGGAGTCTACTACGCAATCACGGTTTTCTATCCATATCACGAATGGTAAACTTGCCGGATCAATCATAGGGAAAGATCACCCCAGCCAAATCGGAGATGGGCTGATTGACTTTATTCCATCCACTTTACGTANCTATGTTTGGCAACCACTGCGACTTTCTTCCAGCTTGCAATTTTTGCTACTCGGTATATTTGTGGGGTTCGTAATGGGCGGCAGTCAAGCGCTCTCCCGAAGTTTGTTTGCTACCATTATGCCCGAAACTCGTAGTGGGGAATTTTTCGGATTCTTCGGATTTATCGGTAAGGCGGCATCCGTTATTGGACCACTGTTGTTCGGTTTTACAGCACGGATATTCGATCGGCGGGTCGGTATCTTAGCTATCCTAGTAATTATTCTAGTAGGCACTCTGGTTCTAAAATTTGTAGATGTTAACGAGGGACGTCGAGTTGCCAAGGAAGAAGATGAACAACGCCGTAAGGAAAAGATAAAGGCGCAAATCAACACAATATGACTCTCTCTGTTTTATAATCATAACTTATGCAAAATTCACGTCCATTTTATTCCAAGTATGGCGAGTTTTTCATCGCCTTGATGATCTTGATTTGTATTTTTNCCATTGCTACATATTTGGGTAAAGACGGATGGGGGGAGCAATCCACCAAAGGGATTGGGACACCATCTCGCTGGTGTGAAATGACTCAACCGGGATTAGTCAGAGAACCTATCAATACCTTCTCTAATCTCGGTTTTATTGTCATTGGACTGCTAATNTTGATTCAGATCGGCAGGGATGAAAGTCGAGCAACTCAATCAACAAACAATCCAATTATCGGGCGCGACTTATATGCGCAGTTTTATGGTATTGCTGTTATCTTCCTTGGTCCCGGTAGCATGGCTATGCATGCAACCCACACCAACTGGGGAGGCTGGATAGATCGTGTCAGCATGGTATGCTACATCACATTTCCAGTTTGCTACAATTTAGCCAGAGCGTTTAAATGGTCAAAGAAAACTTTTTCAATCGTATACCTGATCACTAATATAGCAATCGCTACCAACATGGCCATGACGACTTTCCTAGATCTTGGATTCCGTCACGATTTCTTTGGAACCTTTATNGGATTCTGGATTGTGACTGAACTGGCAATCTGCTTCCCAAACTCACCTCGATTTTATATGCTAATTCCCGCCTTGCTTGATATTTCATTGAGAGGGGCAAGTTACACTCTTATGTTATGGGTTGGCCTAGCAGCTGTCCCCATCTCCTGGAACAACCCAAACATCAAGAGGAGATATCTACCCTGGTTTTGGGTTGGCAATACACTTTTTGTAGTAGCCTTCATTATATGGCATACCGGAGATCGAAGGCATGCGTGGTGCAATCCTACAAGCCTAATACAAGCACATGCTGCATGGCATATAATGACGGCTTTTTCAGCCGGCGCTTTCTANTTGTATTTTCGTACGGAAAATACAACTTAGTTGTTTCGTTTCTACAAACCTAAAGGATTATATAACATTGTACCGATTGCCGAAGAATTCNAACCACTATGGACCAATTGTTTGTGATACTTTTAAAAAATAATTAACTTTTGGTTACTAGTCTGAATTACAACTCGTATTGGATAAACGAGGAGGTTAAAACTATGGAAAGACGTAATCTTTCGGTAACGCTACTCAGTCTNTTTTTCGTACTGNTATTGACTGTTCCTGCGTTAGCCATTAAGATAGCCCGTGAGTCAAAACTAAATGGTGGCAGGCAGATCTGGATCNCCACTGCTGATTTCGATAAAAACNAGGTCGTTCAACCCGNAGTCAAAGAGAAAAAAATTGGCCGATAAAACTCCAAAACCATNGCTTGGAAAAAACATTCTTATCGCCAAAGTTCGCGACGGCTTCGCAGAATACGAATTTGAAAGTTCNGTGGNNGGGNAGGCTCATATCTACGCACGTGTNATGACCCTCCGGGCNGATGGNGAACAGTCATGGTTTATTGCTCTAAACAGTGACGAGCCGCTAGATTCTGTGGAAATAGATACCGCAAAANNCTCGAGACAAGCCAGCTTGGGCGTGGTGCGCTCGAGGCTTTTGGCGTAAATCAGGCGGATTAATTGGTGCAGAGTCTCCAACAGCATTGAAGAAAGGTAAGAATATTGTTCGTGTTCGACCACGGGAAGCCGATTCCGCCAAGGAAATCATGATGGATATCTTCGTCATTTCGACCAAACCGTTTGCCCCCATAAAAGGACAAGTTGGTCCTTTATTTGAACTTGATGCCAATTATGACGTTGCCAAAGAGATTAGCTTCGCCGCCGAAGCCAAAAACAGGCTGGCGACAACATGAGCGACGATTAAGCGTAATTTCTAATCGACACGTAGAACCTTCCAGGCATATCTATTCGGGAGGTTCATTAAAACCCGCAACTACCGCATTAAATGGAACTTATCAGGAAACTCATAGGCTGGTCGATGAACAAACCGTTTCATCCCAATCTCCAGTCGCACCTGGGCAGACGGCCCTAGATCCACCTGAAACACTTTTCCATCAATATCTACCTGATTCCCCTCCTCAGATCTAACCCAAGTAAACTCATGTTCCCTAAACATACCAGCCTGAACCAATATTGAATGACAGTCCTTCGGATCGGTATTGACCAACACCAGATTGATACTGTCCGGTGTAATCCTATCAACTAAAGCTGCTATATGCTCAGGCAAACCTGGCCGATGTCGATGGGGATCAAAGTAGCTAACCCGGGTATGAAGCAGGCCACCGTTATAAACAGCTGCAGGTGTCCCCATAGTCATTTGAATTAACCCCTCAGGCACAACCGGAATCAAACTATGGTAATAATTACAAATCACTTCGTTAGGATCTGCTTCATCCACCTCAATCCGTTCTAAAGCTTGGTAAACACCATCGAACGTCTCCTGCAGGATGGTTTCTGGAAAGTCTGGGTTTGCGCCCTCGATAAAGGAAAACCAAGCGTTTGGAGGACAAATACCGGCTTTGAAAGCAGGCCAGTTTGCTCGCAACTGATTAAA
>NZUQ01000117.1 GCA_002697225.1 Candidatus Poribacteria bacterium | reverse complement strand
CCTTTGCCAAATTTGCCATTTTTCCATTTGGCACCGTTAATCTGTCCATCGTGCCCTCTACCGGATGAGTCTTTGGTATCGTTCCCTACCCCCTCGTCCAAAAGCCAAACCCCTACAGCTGTTTCTGGATCAATTTTGGACCAAGATAAACTCCCTACCAAAACAGAGACAAAACAAAAAGCCATTGCCATCCTAGTTAATCGTGACATTTATTTCAATCTCCTAAGCTACATTAAATGTTGAAAATTCTCGGCCATTCTATCACAAAAAAACAAAAGCAGCTTGATATTCTTCATGTGCTAACTACCTACCTTACAAGATAAAAACATGAGCTAATATAATTACACAAATTGAGCAACTCGAGGTGCAACTCGATATGAAATGCTTACCTTGGGATAAACATTTGATTCATCAACTCACAAAAATGAACATGTATATTATGACAAGCCTATACCATTCAACAAGCATCATTGTGAATTGAAAAAGCATGATGATACTGAAGAGAACATGAAAATTATGCAACACGGTCTTGAACCGAATTCATGATAATCCCAGTCAATGTTATCCCTAATAGCATAATCCACAACAGGATAATCTAAGCTATCGAAATGAACTAATATAAGGCAAAGGATCAACAAAAATTCCACCACTATGGTGGTAGTAACTCTGGTTCAGTTGAAACGTGCCTGATGTGGGCATCAGCCAGTGTGCGTCAGATAAAGGGTAGTCGGAGATAAGCTGCGGCCACATAGCATAGTTTTGTGGTCCGTTTGATTCCATCATTCCGGTTTTAAGTCCAGGGAATATTGGAAGTCTGGCAGAAATATTTTTATTCCACTCCACCAATATAGGAACACAGGCATTATCAGCTACAAAAGGGATTACTGCATTTTCAACTGAGGCATTTGCCATTTGGAACGCTAGTGACAAAGTTTTCCCAGCGGGTTTTATAGCTACTGCTTGATAACCTTGTTCGGCCTTATGTTGTATATCCTTGATGGTGTGAAGACTTTCGTCTACAGCTAAGCAAACTGGTAAATCTGAGACATCTACAATCAAATGCTCAGCATAAGGTTCTTCAATTAAAATAATTTGATCAATACAACCAATACGTTCAGCGTAATCTATCAAGCGCAAGATACCATCTTTCGTTTGATAACGACCATTAGCATCAAGATAATAGGCAATTTTACTAGAGTCTGTCATGTTCGTACCATAATTCTGACAAACGTGGTGAATTTGCTTTAACCGTTCTGAATCCTTTGCTAACATATCCTTTTCATTACCTGGCTGACCGATCTTGATTTTAAGTACAAAGATTCTTTGTTCCAACAACTCCTTAATCTGAGACAATGGGAATGTATATCCAATTGCCGGTACAATGGCAATGCGATTCTGCCTGCTAGAAAGACTGGGAAGACAAAAATCTGGTATCAGTTTATCAAAATCCGTAATCTTATTCTGTTTAGCGTAAAGCATCCAGATTGCATTATCTAGACTCACCAGCGCATTCAGTGTAAAAGTGAGCCTAAGTGAGGGCAATTGGGTAACCGATTTCGCGTAGTCATGTGTTGGAGGCAAAACTTCATTAAATAATGCTAGTGGATCAGTAAAGTCACGGTTTTTGATCCATTGAAGCGCATATTCAAGAACAGAGAGTTGTAGTAAGTTCCCACCCACCTCGCTGTGTTGAGAAAATACCGTCGGATCTGACCATAACACAGCCAGTCCTCCCAAACCAAAGGCTGTTATCCCCTCCGAATCTCGAACGCGCACGACCGCATTCCATTTTTCGTGAAAGGCAGATCCTTTGAACCCAAAAGGTCGTGCAAAAGGTTCCCGTTGGATTTCTAAATCGGTGTGCTCTATGTACATTTTCGGGTATCTCTANACTTAATGCTTAATATCGATCAATCCATTTATAGAACTCTTTTGAATTTNNCCAGAACACTTTTTCGATTGCCGTTGAGCCTTTGGTTTCAAAATACCTGNAGGCAAGTTGNTGCACGTTCTGGTAGGATGCATANCGTTCAGAAACTGGCCAGTTGCTACCGTAAACAAGACAGTTTATACCAAATAAATTCCATAGGACATCCATNGTTGGTCTGTAATAGTCTAGTTCACTGGCAGACGGTTTATCTTTGGTTAGCTCAACAAATCCAGAANCTTTACAATAAANATTTGGTNGTTTTGAGATAATCTCCATTCCTTCAACCCATGCTTTATCAGGNGGTTGNCCATCAATTGGCACATGTCCGATGTGGTTGATCATGATGCGAAGGTNAGGGATTTTTTCAGAAATCGTATTGACTGANAACAANAGCGATGAATCNATCAATAAATCGAGTTCTAGATCAAGCGANGCCAGTTGATCTAATCGACTGATAAAGGATTGATNTGCAACATCCCCTAAAGCACCACCACCAAGCCTTATACCTCGAAAGAGTGGATTTTCTGCCAGATGATTCAAATTTGACTCGAAGTCATCGCTATCAATATCTATGTTACCAACAAAACCAACCAGAAACGGGTCGGCTTCAGCAAGATCGAGAATCCACTGATTNTCTTCAAACCATCTGCTGGCTTCAACCACCACTGTACCTTTGACACCTTGATTAGCTGCAAGCGATTTGTAATCTTCTGGCATCACGCGTCTGTACAAAAAATCGTCATCCTGACTGGGCCAAGGAACTCCTTGAGGCCGAGCTGGATCGTAAAAGTGTGTGTGAGTATCAATGATTTGCAAATCGAGTGTTTCTAATTTCATTTAAATATACCTTTCTGGTTTTTTGGGGTTGTTTGATCATTCTAATTAACTACTTTCTGTTTTTTCTTCTTCAAGTGCTTCGATATGTCGGAGAGATTGTAATCTCCGTANCTTCGGTGCAGCCAAAGCTGTAGTAACTACTACCAGTATTGTACCAATTCCACCAATCACTACCGACACTACAGCTCCAAACCAACTTGCAACTAATCCTGATTCGAACCCACCCAACTCGTTTGATGCCCCAATGAAGATGCTGTTAACTGCTGACACGCGTCCGCGCATTTGATCTGGTGTAAGTAATTGTACCAGAGTATGACGAATAACCACACTCACATTGTCAAGAACGCCAGTNAGAAANAACATAATGAAAGATAACCAAAAGTACTTTGACAAACCAAAGATCACAGTTACCAAACCAAAACCAGCNACTGATAGCAGAAGGTTCCGTCCTGCCTGTTGCATTGGCGGTAGATGAGCAATCATAATAGCCATAATAACCGCCCCAATTGCTGGAGCTGCGTTTAGGCANCCAAAACCGATTTCTCCAACCTTCAGAATATCTTTGGCAAATATCGGCAACAAGTAAANTGCCCCACCAAGTAATACCGCGAACATATCAAGCAACATAGTTGTCAATANNAGCTTGGTNTTCCAAACNAAGCGCANACCTGCTAACAGTGTCTTGAATGTTANACTTTTGCTTCCATCCCTTGTNGGGAAATCACAAATATNGATTCTTGTTAAAAGGCCGATGAATATTAGCGTTCCACANGCACTAATTAAATATGCAGAAGGNACATTAGCTGCGACAATAAANCCNCCAANAGCAGGCCCAATAGCAGACGATAGATGAAATGTGCTAGTACTCCACATCACCGCATTTGNAAAANCTTGGCGGGGGACGATTTGNGGGAGCAATGCTGATCTGGCGGGTCGTCCCAGNGCTAGTGCTGTNGCATCAAACAGAAGGAGCANGTACATCAAATATGTGTTGCCTTGAAGGTAGGACAGAACTGCNAAGCTGACAGAAGTTACTGTCGNTCCCGCGAGACTGNAGATGANCAGTTTTCGGCGGTCAAANGTATCCGCCAGATAACCAGCAGGTAATGCTAACAACATATTTGGCAACGCTTGGACCAGACCAACAAGACCAAGCGACAGAGCCTTTCCAGTTCGCTGGTATATCTCCCAACCAATAGCAACGCTTTGAATTCTGGTTCCTATTAACGAAGTGAACCAACCAAACATGTATGCCCGAAAATTGGCGACGCGAAATGCTTCATACGGGTCGTGATTCAAATAGCTTTCCTCTGTAATCTATACTCCTTGGCATGTGGAGCAGTTAGATCAGCCTGCCTCCACTTTCTCACTGAATTGATAAGATAGATTCGATTAGCCAGCAGTATATCGTCAATAGTGATAATTTCCTCACTAATTTTCTGCTGATCCAACAACCACGCTCGAAAAGTTCCAGCTAAAAGTCCGGATGATATTGGTGGTGTTATGAGTTTATCTTTAATATCAACTACCACGTTGGCAACGCAACTTTCGGTAATTTCACCCTTTTTGTTCCAAAGCAAAATATCGTCGCAATCGGGAGTATCCATTTTGGCTTGGTCGTAAACATCCCTTTGCGTCGTCTTGTGATAAAGAAAGCGATTTGAGGGGTCTATTGGCACACTTGCCAGCTTAATCTGCATAGGTTGTTGATTCTGATTCTCAGTAATTGACGTCGATTGGCAGTCTATCTGACCCGTTGGACTTAAAACAAGCCTGATTTTATGCGGTTTATTTTCTTCAGCTGCCGATAAAGTTTTACTGAGCTCCAACAATCTTTTTTCAATCAGGGAAACGTCAATCGGAAAATCAAAATATTTCGCCGAATTATGCAAACGATCAAGATGATACGCCAACAAAAAATAGTTTTTGTTTTCCCAAAGCAGGCTTTCAAAGATTGAGAAATTAGGGTAGGGTTCGGTCAGAATTTTCGCTTTTACCATACATTCCTCAAATTCGAGTTGATCTACAGAATCCCAGACAACACCACTACCAACACCATATTCACTAGTTCCACTCCACTTATCAATTAGTACTGTTCGGATGGCCACATTAAATTGTGCTTTTCGATTTGGAGATAGATAGCCAATTGTACCGGTATAGATCTTTCTCGGGCTATTTTCCAGATCAGTAATAATCTTCATCGTCTGAACTTTTGGAGCACCGGTAATGGAGGCCGAAGGAAAGAGTGCCGTTAGAATCTCTGAAAAAGATGCCTGTGTTTGAGAAGAGACAGTCGAAGTCATCTGCCAAACTGTGGGATATTTTTCCACCTCAAACAATTTCGGCACTTTAATGCTACCGGGTGATGCGATACGTCCCAGATCGTTCCGCATCATATCCACAATCATCAGGTTTTCAGCGCGATCCTTCAGTGAGTTTTGTAATCTATTGGATTGTTCTTGGTCTGTACTTAGGGTCAGTCCGCGAGTGGCTGTCCCTTTCATCGGCCGTGTAATTAATTGATGATCATCAAGATTAAAGAAAAGTTCTGGTGAAGCTGAACAGATAGCAAACTGATCTGTTTCCACATAAGAAGCATATCCAGCGGGTTGAATCATCATTAATTGTCGAAACAATGTGAGAGGATCTTCTTTATGTTTGGAATGCAAACGAAACGTATAATTAACTTGATACGTTTCTCCAGCGGCAATGAAACCCTTGATCCGTTCAAGTATCTGTCTGTAGCCATCTTGGTCAATGGATGGTATCCACAACCTATCAAGCCTTTCAGTGAAGGAGGAAAGGATACTCATTGAATCGGGTTCTTTATAAAGACCAAACCAAATTAAGGGAAAACTGGTAGAAGGAAATGTCGTCAATGCGCTGTCGAATGCGGGAGCAGCTTCATAACTGACAAATCCAGCTACATAAAGACCAAACCGGCTGGCTATTTCTTCTATATCCTGAAGCTTGGGTATGACTTCATCGAGTCGATGCGTTTCAATAATATGCAATGGCTGCTTGAAATGAAGCCATTTTGAACCAGATCGAACAATAACTTGGTTAGTCATTCTACNAACTAGTGGTTGAGGGCAAATTCGGCAGAATTAAGTAACACCCAATATAGATCCTCGTAAGCGAGTTTTTTGTCGTTATACAAACTGCGTTTCACATACCGTTCAAAATGTGTCACCTCTTTCGTAGTCGGTTTGCGTGAGAGTACCATCAGATAGATCCTCTCCACCCTATCTTTTGTCGTACGATAAGTTTTTAAGATGTAGTTGATAAAGCTTCCACGTTGACGGTGATCGCCACTATCATTGACCAAAGGACCNTTAATCATCATCAAAGCTTGTGGTATTGTACCATTGAAGGCTTCAATTTCTTCCATTTCTCCATTATCAAGTAAGTAGATAAATCGGCGAAGATAGTCCCGTTTCATCGATTCAAGCTGACTTTTATCACGTCTTTTCTGCAAACGCTCGAAACCAGTGGCTTCCAACATAGAATTAAAAAACTGCTCTGCACTTAACGGTTTTATGTAGGCATGTGAATAGTAGTATTTGTCGTCTTCATTCTTCGGGTTTTTGGCCGATGTACGTTGGTAAGCGCCTGAATTGAGAATGGTTTTCATCAGGTGTTGGAGATTATACCCATACCTAGCAAAGTCTTCTGCCAACCAATCCAAGAGTTCTGGATGTGTCGGTGGATGTTCTTCCCCAAATGCATCCAATGGTTCCACAAAACCTCTACCCATAAACTGAGACCAGATCCTGTTTACAATCGCGGGGCTGAAATACGGGTTTTTTCGGTCAGTGATCCACTTGCTCAAGGCTTCACGTTTTTTCTGCGACACCCCCCGATAAATGTTTCCATCCAGAAAACGTGGGGCAATTTTCTGATTAGAACCAGGCATCTGGATAGCCCCCTTATTTTCATCTCTCAAAACCCAACTAACGAGTTGGTCTTGCCCGCGATCGTTCTTTTCATAAACAGCTTTGCTGCGAACATTGGAGAAAAAAGAAGCCAAGCTGTAGTAATCTTCCTGATACCATGGTTCAGTTTTGTGGTCGTGACATTCCGCACACTGCATAGGCAAACCGAGGAACAGCCGCGAACTATGTGACGTAAGGTTGGTTGGCGATAGATTGTAGCGTTGCATATAATTTCCCGCTGGATTGTCACGTGTATCGCCGGTTGCGGTCAGTAACTCCGTAACAAATTGGTTGTAAGGTTTATTGACTCGCAGACTGTCGCGCACCCACTTTTCCAAACCCGTTCGAGCTTGTTGGTTACCCCCGTTTCTGCCAATTAACCATTTAACCCAAATTCGTCCCCAATGATCGTANTACAGATCATTCTCTAGCAATTGGTTGATCTTTTCTTGGCGTTTGTCCCGCCCAGATTTTTCAAATGCTTCGATCTCCTCCAGTGTTGGAATTTTTCCGGTTAGATCCAAGTGGATTCGCCTTAAAAATTCAGCATCATTTGATTTTCCTGACGGTTTAATTTCAGCCTCTNTCATTTTTGCTGTGATGTGACGATCAAGTTGCTTGGTACTTGAGGAAATACGTGCGTCAATTATCGATATCAGACACATAAAGAGAAGTAAGCAGATTGTACTAAGAATCTTCATTTTTTTCACTCCAACGGGATTTTTATTATCGCTGTCGCAGATTGATCACTAAATTGGATTTGGGTGACCATTGTTCCCANCGTTTTAAGAGGAGCCAAGTTGGCAAGAAGACTATCCTTCCAATGATTACCTAACTGAACACCATTTGCCAAAGCAACAAGTTTCAAGATAGGAAAAAAATTCTCAATGTCGACAATAAGTTGTTCAGGTTCAACTTCAAAAGCTTGTCCATTTGGGATTTTGAGCGTTGTCATTACTAAATCAATAGGTTTACTTAAGGTGAAGTGGCTATTGAAAATCAATTTGCCTTCTTCATATTGATTACTGAAAGTCATTGTCTTGATTGGCGTTAGTGCGGTCTTAAATATGGGCGGAATCTTAACGTTTTTCAAGATTCCTGNAAATTTGACATAGCCTGTGTTCTTCGATGAATCGTAGAGTCCTAGCANATCAGTATTGGCCTGCTCTACAAAGCTCAGCTGTCGAGCAACATAAATCTTTATAACATCTTCAACCAGTGACTCATTGAACGACAATATGCCAACCGTATCAATAAAAGCATAACTAAAATCAAGTGGATAACCAGTAATTGTGTTGATTGTNACACCCAAATGNTCCGACTTGATTCGTTCATATCTTGAGTTGATCGGCTCTGCTGCCACAATAGCTGAAACCCCAAGTAGTCCTTTAGCACCTATATCGCTGATCAGTAAAAAAGATAATTTCTCTTTACTTTGATAGAATGCTAGGATAGCCTGTCGTCCNAAATAGTTTTCTAGGACTTCGAGGTCAAGCTCGGCACCAGTTTCGTACTCCCAAAGTTCCTTTTGATAACGGATTTGTTGCCACCACGCTTTTTGCTGAATATTATCAACAATTGGGATCTGCCTAGCCACTTTTCCAAAATCACTGTTCTGAAAAGCGTCAACAAAGCTCCCCAATTCCTTAACGGATAAATAACCAACCGGTTGATCAGGTAAAAGCGTAATTAGGCTGATTTCCGAATCACGATGCAGGAATATCGTAATCACTAATACAGCCAAAAGAAGAACAAAAACCAAAATAACTGTTATAGAGATTTGTCTTCTNGAAACACTAAAATCCATGATGGATGCATACCCTTGAGGTTGAAAATTATTATGACATGCAAACAGCGGATTGTCAATCTCCCATGATCTATGAGGATCCCTCCATTTAATCAGATTTAGTAGGTCAATTTGAGTTTCCAATTAGCAGCNAAAAGTATAAAATTTTTGTTCTCTTTTTGGAAGTACAAGCCATGATACAAATACATCACCTCATCACAGCGGGTTCAATCAGTCTTCGTCTGATTTCAGTATTCGCTGGAAGTATAGTCTTACTGACANTTGTTCCACATATCAACCCTTGGACTATGTCACACGTATCAACTGAATATCAAGGGCTAGAAACGTTGATTCAGATCCAACTTCAACCGCTAAATTGGTTAGTTAAACTCAATATAAAGATGTTGATTTTGTCTATCACTATCTGNTTTAGTATTTCCCTCTTTCTTCAAAGTGTACGCCAAGCATTGATCTCCTTTTTCTGCTTACCACAGGTAACCAAAAGGTTATTGGTCATCATCCTTTTTTTGTTTACCATATGGCCNTTATCAAAAGGATGGTCAACTATCTTATATCTTATATGCGGATCTAGCAGTATTTGCCTGATCACAATAGGTGTCTATCCTATTCTGCGATGGATGGCAGATCAAAGCCGGTTGTCGAGAGTCGCACATCAGTTTTGGCATTTTTTTTCAAAACAAAACAGTTTGACTTTTTCCACCCTTATATTCTTGCTGACGCTTTTTCTTACGAACCTTGGATCATATTATTTGTTTGACCGAATACCGCACGTAACAGATAGTGTGGTTCAGCTATTCCATGGCCGCATCTTTGCCTCCGGTAAATTATATGCTCCCGAACCTGAACTAAACGAATTCTTCGATTTTAATCCACTTATGATCATGAAAAACGGAAAATGGTACTCTGTTTTTCCTCCCGGACATATATTGATGATAACATTGGGTGTCCTTATTGGCTTCCCTTGGTTGGTCAACCCGATACTTGGATCAGCTACCGTAGTCTTAATTTACTTCCTCGGTAAAGANATTTATGATGAAACGACTGGGAGATTGGCAGGNATATTGGCCTGTTTTTGTTCCTTTTTGCTGGTGATATCCTCCGGATTTATGAATCATGCAACAGCTCTCTTTTGTGGAACGCTGTTTGCGCTGTTTTTTGCCAGAGCTATCCGCAGCCAAAAATGTCTAGATNCGCTCATTGCTGGAATTGGACTTGGATGGATGGCCAGCACACGCCCTTTTACTGCTGCTTTAGTATCAATCCCCTTTTGTATTTATTCGGTTATCTTAATAACAAAGAAACCAAGAATGTATTTAGTTAGTTTCTTGACTCTTACTACCACAGTCCTTCTGACAATCGTTATGCTACTCAGCTACAATTACGTGACCAATGGAAATCCAATGTTGTTTGGATACGTCGTCCAGTTTACAGAGGGACATAATCCAGGTTTTGGCAAAAGTCCTCCTGGCCACACAGCTCACACACCGTTACGCGGTCTAGCTCACAGTTTTGATCGACTGAATTTCTTGAATCTTCGCCTGTTTGAATGGCCAATACCATCACTGATATTTGTACTAGTTTTGTTTTTATCAGGTATGATAAATCGCTGGGACCTGTTGATGGTGAGCGTTCTAATTACGTTGGCTTTTGGTTATTTTTTCTATTGGTACTCAGTAGGAAGCAACTTGATCCCAAGATTTCTTTATGAGTCGGTTTCAGCTCTTGTTCTCCTGACAGTGCGCGGTTTAATTTATACACCAAAATTTGTACAAGATATATTGCAAATTATTGTCACAGAACGTTTAATGAAAATAACTTTAATCTTTATCCTAATTTTGTGTTTTTCTGTCATGGTGGGGCTTTACATACCATCAATACAAAAGTACTATGCTAAGGATTTCTATACGCATATTAAAATAGCCCCTTTACAGGCAGCCCGAGCAAAAAAAATTTCTAACGCCATCATATTTGTTGACCAAAAATATTATCGAGGTGTATTTCCCNAAAATCATCCACTTCTAACTGGAGATATTATCTTTGCAATTGATAGAGGAGATCGTAACCAATTATTGATGGATCAATACCCCAATCGGAAATTTTATCGATCAGAGGGAAAGAATTTAGAGAAAATTACTTCTTGTACTCCCAATTAGCCTAAAAAACAGGNCTNCAAGGAGAGTTTTTCGTTGTCAGAGGTTTTAGATTGGCATAATATAGNTATATTTGGCTAAAGGACACTATTAGGATGTTGGGGGGAGAAATAGCGCGATGTATGCTCCAATGGAACAAAAACAACTGCGCAAACAATATCAAGAGGACGGTTATTTAATATNTAAAAAAGTCCTAGATGTTAACTTGTTGCAGGAAACCAGTAACCATGTTGATTGGTTGATGGAAAAGAATCCAGATCTTCGCCCAGAGAATTTGGGGCATTTTCTGATGAGTGATGANCCTTTTTGGGTTCGATTGGTTGGCGATGGCCGATTGCTTGATATCGCTGAGATCTTTGTTGGCGAAAATATCGCGCTTTTTGCTTCCCATTATATCTCTAAACCATCATCAGATGGTCGCCCTGTACTTTGGCACCAGGATGGCAGTTATTGGCCACTTGAACCGATGGAGGTAGTAACTCTTTGGCTGGCCGTTGATGAATCGACAGTCGAAAATGGCTGNATGCGAGTTATTCCGGGTACCCACANTTTTCAACTACAAGAGATGAAAAGACGTCAAGATATCCCGAATGTGCTCAGTTCCGGAATGGATCCGCATCTTGTTGATGAAACCAAGGCTGTCGATATCATTCTTGAAGCTGGTGATGTGTCAGTCCATCATCCCAATATCATTCACGGATCAAACCCAAACCTATCAACCAAAAGAAGATGCGGTTTAACAATTCGATATATTCCTTCAAGTACCCGAATTGTGTCTGATCGACAGTGGCCCAGTGCCTTTATGCTGCGTGGTGGTCCAGTTGATGGAGTGAATAATTATTTACCCAAACCACAGTATACTAAAGAGAAACACATGACCTTTAACGGCTGTGAATTATGGCAGTGATTATAGACTTATGCAAGATTTAAAAATGACACGNCGACGAATGCTAAGCCTGTGTTCCAACGGCTTTGGATCTCTGTCTTTACTAGGACTAATGGGATCCAAAACTTTCGGCAACGTGCTTACTTCTGGTAAAACCAAACCCCTTTCTCCTCAACCCAGCCATTTTGAACCCAAAGCTAAAAATGTCATCTTTCTTTACATGGATGGAGGTGTTTCTCATGTCGACACTTTTGATCCTAAACCATTGCTAGCTAAAGAGAACGGCAATCCAATGAAAATGAGGATTGAACCCACACAATTCAACAATAACGGTGGAGTGCTTAAAAGTCCTTGGGAATTCAAAAAGTATGGGCAGAGTGGTATTGAGGTNAGTGACTTGTTTCCGCACGTTGCTACCTGTGTGGATGACTTAGCCATAATTCGTTCCATGGTATCAGAGTTCTCAGAACATACCAATGCCAATTACTTTCTGCATACCGGACATGGGCTACAGGGCCGACCTAGTATGGGAACATGGATCAGCTATGGTTTAGGAAGTGAGAACCAGAATCTACCGGGATTCGTTGTTCTTAATGGAGGGCTAATTCCTTCTGGAGGACTGGATAATTTCAATAACGGTTTTCTGCCGGCGCATTACCAAGGCTCGATTTTTCAATCAGGCGAATCTCCTGTTGCTAATATTAACAAATCTGAGCCGATCCCGAAACTGCAGAGAAACAAGTTGGACTTTGTCAGGCAACTGGATAAACGGTTGCTAGGTCGAATTGGACATACTGACGAGATTGAATCGGCAATCACCAATTATGAATTAGCCTATCGGATGCAGGACACTGTACCGGAGTTGACCGACCTGAGAGGTGAGAGCAGCAGAATTAAGAAATTATACGGTTTTGATGCCAAGTACGCACACACTCGAACTTACGCCAGACAGTGTTTGATAGCACGGCGTTTAGTTGAGCGAGGTGTTCGATTTGTTGAGTTAACCTGTCCGAGGGTCAAAGCAGATCGCTGGGATCAACACGGAAATATAAAAGACGGTCACTACAGAAATTCATTGGCCATAGATCAACCTATCGCTGCCTTGTTGATGGACTTAAAGTCTCGAGGACTATTTGATGAAACGCTGGTTGTCTGGTCAGGTGAGTTTGGCCGTACACCATTTTCACAAGGCAAGGATGGGCGTGATCATAATCCGTTTGGTTTTTCAATATGGCTTGCTGGTGCAGGTATCAAAGGTGGAACCGTTTATGGTGCCACAGATCCCTATGGTTATAAAGCCGAGAAGAATGTGGTTACGGTTCATGACCTGCATGCCACGATTCTCCACCTGTTGGGGATTGACCATAAGCAACTTACTTATCGATTCAGTGGTCGTGATATACGTTTAACTGACGTTTATGGAGATGTAATCACCAAAATTCTAACCTAAATCAACTTACAAGAAAGGGGTTCTTCATGTACAGAAAAGCAGTATGTTTATTATACTCATTTTTGCTGATCGCAATTTTGGTTAGTGGGTGTGCGGACCAATCANCGAAGAAAGCATCCACCGAGCAAAACCAGGATAATNAGTTGCACCTTGCATTTGTGGTNAATTTNCCAGATCCATTTTGGAGTTACGCTCGAGCAGGTTGCTATACAGCAGAACAGGACTTTAACGTCAAATGTGATTTTAAAATCCCATTTGATGGTTCGTCTGCTGAACAGAACCGGATTTTGGAGACGCTAATTCAGCAAGACACCATCAAAGGAATCGCTGTTAGTCCTTTAGATCCAAAGAATCAGACTGAAATCCTGAACGAGGTGGCAGCAAAGGTCAAGTTAGTTTGTCACGATAGCGACGCACCTGACAGTAACCGTCTGTTTTATCTTGGTACCAACAATTACTCTGGCGGACGTCAAGTTGGCCAATTGATCAAAGAAGTTCTTCCAGATGGAGGCCAGATCATGATCTACGTTGGCAANATGGATGTCCTCAATGCCCAACAACGTCGGGAAGGCGTCATAGACGAATTGAAAGAGGGTGGCTCTGNCTCAACAGCAAAGCCATCTGGGTTACCAGGTGCGGCTATAATAGCTGGGAAATACATCATTCTTGATACNAGAACAGATCAAGGAGATCGAGCAACGGCCAAGAAAAATGCTGAAAACACGTTAAAGAAGTATCCTGATATTGACGCTATGGTCGGTTTATGGGCTTACAACGTGCCACAATGCCTTGAGGCATTGAAGGACGTCGGTATGGAAGGCAAAGTCGGATTAATATCCTTTGACGAGGATGAGTTGACGTTACAAGGTATCAAAGATGGATATGTACATGGTACTGTTGTTCAACAACCTTATGAATTTGGTTATCAATCGGTGAAGTATCTCAAAGCGCTGGTTGGAGGCGATACTTCGATGATTCCAGAGAACAAACAGTTGGATATTCCAACCAAGGTGATTAAAAAGAATAATGTAGAGGAATTTTGGGCACATTTGAAGACACTTCAGCAACTAGGCGAAGAAGCCAAAAAATCTTCTAATTAAGGTGACATCTCCACTACTAGAAGCCAGAAAAATCCACAAGAGGTTTCCTGGTGTCCATGCCGTTAACGCTGTTGATATAACATTCCATGCGAGTGAAGTCATAGCGGTTATCGGTGAAAATGGTGCCGGCAAAAGTACGCTGATGCGAATCATTGCTGGTGTGCATCAACCTGATGCGGGTGAAGTCTGTGTTGACGGAGAAGTAGTTACCATCCCTTCTGTTGCTCGGGCAACTGATCTCGGTATTGCTTTTATTCACCAAGAACTTAATCTCGCTAGCAATCTTACCGTCTCCGCTAATATCTACCTGGGCCGAGAGCCGCGCAAATTTAAGCCTCTCAATTTTATCGATTCTCAACAGATCACAACTCAGACCAAAGAGATACTTTCCCAACTTTCGCTTGATCTTTCACCTAACACACTGGTGGAGAACCTCTCAATCGGTCAGCAACAGATGGTTGAAATTGGAAAAGCATTATCGCAAAAGGCTCGGTTGATCATCATGGATGAGCCAACGAGCAGCTTGACCCAGCATGAAACTAACCGCCTATTTGAATTAATCAGAACTCTAAAATCCAGTGGTGTCTGCATCGTTTATATTTCTCATCGCTTAGCGGAAGTCAGTCAGATCGCTGATCGTGTGCTTGTCTTGCGTGATGGCAAGAACAGTGGAGAATTAGCACGCGAAGAAATTACTCACAACCGGATGGTATCCTTGATGGTGGGCAGGGAATTGACTCAGTATCAACAAAGGCAGGTTCAACAAACCCATAAACCTATGCTGGAAGTCTGTGACCTCGTAATTCCAGAACTTACCACGGCCCCGATCAATTTCACTGTTCACTCAGGTGAAGTTGTTGGCATGTTTGGTTTGGTTGGCGCAGGCCGAACAGAACTGGCTGAGGCTATTTTTGGTATCAGAGAAACCATATCTGGTACAATCAAAGTTGATAGTAAGAAAGTAGATCTAGGTACACCTCGTCAGGCGATCGAGGCAGGCGTTGCCATGGTTCCCGAAGATCGCCGCATCCATGGATTAATTGTTGAATCTAACGTTTGCGACAACATTACGCTTCCCTCGTTAAATTGCTATCAATGGGCAAAATTTATACGTGAAAAAAAAGTCGAACGTATTACAAAGCAAATGGTCGAGGATCTCAATATTAGAATAACCAATATTTTCAACAACGTCGGGATCCTCTCCGGGGGCAACCAACAAAAGGTTGTACTAGCTAAATGGCTCTCACTTTCACCACAAGTCCTGTTGCTTGATGAACCCACACGTGGGGTTGATGTGATGTCAAAAAGCGAAATTTATCAATTGATTGAGAAGATGGTTTCTCAAGAGGTTGCTATTTTAACGATATCAAGCGATCTAGAAGAAATTTTGCGCATATCTGACCGTGTATTAGTTATGCATCAAGGCAAGTTGACTGGAGAACTCCAACGAGAAGAGCTTAACGAGGAAGCAATTATGCAATTGGCAACAGGAAAACAATGAAGAAAACATTGGGAATTTTCCTTTTATTGACAGCTATTTTTCTCATCACCGGTATTATTGAACCGCGTTTTATGAAGGTTGGAAACATGATCAATATGGCGCGATGGACAGGTTTATACGGCATTTTATCCATCGGTGCCTGTTTTGTTATTATCACTGGCGGCATAGACCTATCCATTGGTTCACTTGTTGGCCTGACAGGGTCACTGTTTCCGCTATTGCTTGTTAGAGAAGGTGTTCCTGTTGTCATCGGATTTATTTTGGTGTTTGTGTGTGTCTTAGCCATTGGATTAATCCATGGATTTCTAATCACGAAACTGAGATTGCAACCTTTTATTGTAACTCTCTGTGGACTCTTTATTTACCGAGGGATAGCCAGACACATTACCGGAGAAATTAACCAGGGNTTTGGCAATGAATTTGGAGGGTTACGGTTATTGGTTAAATACCGATTGTTTGATAAAATTCCGATGCCATTCATCATTCTTATCGGATTTGGCATTGTGGCTGCTGTATTCCTAAACAAAACTGTATATGGTCGATATTTATTGGCCCTAGGCCGAAATCGAGATGCTGCGCGGTTCAGTGGAATTAACACCGATGCCATGATCATCGGCGCTTATGTTATCTGTTCGGTTCTGGCCGGTTTTGGTGGTATNCTCTTTGCTCTAGATCAAAATTCTGTTCAGCCTTCGACATTCGGAAATTTTTACGAATTATACGCGATTGCCGGTGCGGTTCTTGGCGGTTGTAGCCTACGAGGCGGCGAAGGAGCTATTAGCGGTGTCATCTTTGGAACAGCTATGGTTGAAGTCATTAAAAATTCCGTATTTTTTCTCAATGTGCCAACCGAATCGGAGTTCACGGTAATTGGTTTTGTAATTCTAATTGGCGTAACATTTGATGAATTGATCAAGCGTATGGCTATAGGGCGCAGAACACGTGTTGCAGTGGACGACACCNAAAGTGTAATTGATGACAGGCTCAACGAGTTAAGGTGAAACCAGTGGATAGACCCAAATGGATTGGGGTTTTGGACAATCAGATTCTTAACTTCAAGAAACTTCAGATATTCTTGATCCTTGTTCACCTCTTACCTATCTGGTTGTTTACTTATTTCCCTACGCAGGATGGCCCAAGCCATATCTACAACTCACAAGTCCTACGAGAGTACTGGAATCCAGAATATGGGTTTCAGATGTTTTACAATATTAATTGGCATCTCTTCCCCAATTGGCTATCCCATTTTGCCCTTGCCGTTTTGATGGGTATTTTTTCTCCTATAATAGCGGAAAAGGTTTTTCTTAGTGCCTACGTTATTTTCTTTCCAATAGCAATACTTTATTTTCTGAACGCGATTGAACATGGCAGAGAGAGAATTAGTTTGATCGTTTTCCCCTTCATTTATAACTATCTGTTCCTAATGGGGTTTTACAACTTTGCCTTTAGTGTGCCGCTGTTTTTCTTTTCCATCGGTTATTGGTGGAAACATAAAGAAGAAACTCATATTCGTAGCATCGTGTTGTTAAATACCATGATCATCACCACCTACTTTGCCCATTTAATTTCTTACATGTTTCTACTTTTTTCTATAGGTTTTCTAGCTATAATTCATTTTCGTAAACNGTTGNAACNGGCAATTATCAATATTTGTATCTTGCTACCCGCCAGTATTCTATTGCTTATCTATTTACCATCTTCGGATCTGTTATCTGGTGGTGCCCCAAAATTCAGTCTTTCTCGTGTGCCGGAATTATTGGTAAAATTCCTGTCGATGGACATATTAATTTCGCTTGGGAAAAATCAGTCTATTGTTGCCTACATCGTGTTTGCCGTCTTAATTTACCTGTTGGTACATACGCTATGGCAGGAAAAAATTATAGGATCTAAAAGTTCGACTGATC
>NZUQ01000116.1 GCA_002697225.1 Candidatus Poribacteria bacterium | reverse complement strand
TTTGGTTTCAAATAGCGGCGTCATATCTAGAAATGGACGAGCATGGCTACTACGAAATGATGCCAATCACAAAAATAATTATCTACGTATAAAAACTAAAGGTATTGTCAGTAACCGTGACGGTATTGGCACCAAAGTTATTATTAGTACCGCAGGTGTTCAGCAAAGACAAATGGTTCATACGGGTAGTAGTTATTGTTCACAAAGTGAAATGATACTTACTTTCGGTTTGGGGCAGGCGGAAGTTGTCGATTGGTTGGAGGTNATTTGGCCTTCCAGTACAATTGACAAATATACTCATATTACAGCTAATACTCTATTAACCATTAACGANGGAGAAAGNAAACAACAGTGAANTTACCAGCAAATGTCCAAGGTAAATCTAGTCTTTATTTCGAAAAGAGATNTGTTGCTGGACCACTTTTTTTNGCTTTTAATCTTTTACTTGTTTTATTTCTTAGTTGCTCAAAGGAGAAAAATCTACCAAGCAATAAGGAAACCCAGCATAAAGGGATAAGCATACAGTTAGGAAAACAGAAAGCAAAGAAAACAAACACTTTAGCTCAGGCAAAAGAACACTATAATCGAGGGGTTTTTAATCAAAAACAAGGAATGCAGGAAAAGGCAATTACAGAATTCAAGGAAGCTATTCGATTACATCCAGACTATGCTGAGGCATACAACAACATAGGAACGTCCTACCAGTTTCTGGGGGAATACGATAAAGCTATCCAATCCTATCAAAAATCTGTTGAAGCTCAGCCGAACCTGATTGAAGGATATCACAATTTAGGGACACTCTATCTTTTACAAGGGGAAATAGATCAAGCCATTACCGCTTATAAAGGAGTAATTCACTTTAAACCANAATTAGCTACTGCCTATGTAGATTTGGGNCGGGCTTATGGCATGAGNGGACAGTTGGATCAAGCTATTGACCAATTTAAAATGGCACTCAATCTNGATNCCAANCTTTTGGAAGCACATTACGCAATCGGGGTCTCGTATCGTCATCAAGGGATGATTGATATGGCCACTGAATCGCTAAAAAAAGTAATTNCCCAAAAACCTAACTTCACGGAAGCACACTTGAATTTGGGATACGCTTACCGGGATCAAGACAAATTGGAGGAAGCCGTTGATACCTTTAACACNGCCAGCCAGATCGATCCCAATAATTATCAGATATTCCATGAACTTGGTATCACCTATATGAAACAACATAGATACACAAAGGCAATTGTTGCCTTTCAACAAGCGCTAAAAATCCAACCTGAAGCTATACAAACAGNGAACAACCTAAAAATTGCCCAAGCCAGGCTAACACAACACAAGTAGATTTGATGCCGGTTTANATCTTNGNTCTAGCATCGAAANCACGANTGAGGAAAGAATGCACTATCGTCAATTTGGTCGGACTAAGTTACAAATCAGCGAGGTNAGTTTAGGGGGNGCCTACCTGATGGGACCANACCCNGCACAGGCTGAAGATAATGTGCNTCAAGTGGTCAAGTCGGCTTTTGCTCTCGGTATCAACTATATAGATACCGCACCACTCTATGGAATGAGTGAAAACCTACTGGGNCAAGCATTGNNGGNTANTGCTGATCAATTTCATNTNGCTACTAAAGTGGGGTTAGAACCAGAAGATTTTGATTANAATGCTGACAGTGTTTTGTGGAGTTTGGATCGNAGTTTAAAACGACTTCAGATTNCNAAACTGACGGTAGCACAAATCCATGAAGTTAATGTTGCGGGTTGGGATCGAATTATGTCACNTGGCGGANCACTNTCTGGATTAAGACAAGCACAACAAAAGGGAATGTGTGACTTTATCGGTATCACCGCTCGTGCTATTCCCCTCTTAGCTGAACTCGCTGACACAGGTGAATTTGATACAGTTTTAGTCTACCATGATTATCATCCNGCTTGCCTAANAGCTACAGAAACTGTAATCCCAACAGCAGTGAANCAACAAATGGGAATTGTGGTAGCAACCGTACTGGCAGGAGGCTTATANACTGACCAACATCAACAGGTTTTAGCCAAGATTAGCNATNCGGTCNAACGTCAGCGAGTTACTCAGATCTTACAAAAACTNCAAGNAAANGAGCACACACTACCACAGAATGCTTTCCGTTTTGTGCTNGCTGATGAACGAGTAACCACGGTTTCCAGTGGNGCGGCNAATGTTCCCCAATTGACCGAAGTNGTGAAAGCCTCCACTTTGGGAACACCAACACTNTGAGACTTTCAGCCTTCACATCAATANGNTAGTTTNCACAACTTGCCTCGGTAATATTANCCGATCCNTATTTAGAAAAATATAACTCAANATAGGCAGGTTATCCTCGCCAAGNATCCACATTCAGTAAGGCACTTCCAAAAATAATGCCAGCAAGAACCAGAAAAACNANCAATTTGGATTTCCCNATCTGTNGAACCAGTTAGAATTCTAGATAGGTTNAAAATCTAAAGTGTGGNCGTTAGTTTATTTAACCANCCCTGAAGTGTATATCGGGATCTCCCAATTTCTTNTTTTGTCAGGACAGCCAGTTTTTCCCTACCTAGNTATCGGATNTGCANATCCGATACAGTNGCTCCTCGTTGATGTAAAGTCGTNCCATACAATTGTTCAAAGGCAATACCGTTNGTATCGCCCCATTGACCGAAATTAAGTGTTGATAACTGGCGCACCTGATCAATAGTCCAACTGTCGGGCGACAATAATTCCACTAGCCATTCTAGGGCAGCCGGGTGGACAAAGTAGGGACGATGGCCACCATCAGGTTCCAACCAACAACGAATTCCATTGGGATTATCAAAAGCCATGTAGACTTTTGATACCTGATCAACAACTGCTTGCATCTCTCTCCAAGCATGGCCATGGCCATGCCGATCAATAATGACATCGGCATCTCCGTTCATAATTAGAATGTTACAATGTGGGGCAGCTAATGACAGGTATTGTTCCCAGTCCAAAATCTGACTCATTTTTTCATTTGGTAATCGAGTGCAAAATTTTCCCCATTTTAGCGTAGCTTCAGCAAAAGCCCATCCGCTGATCAAAGCGAAATGCAGCCGAGTATCCAGTACGGCCATCCAACCGGCTTTGGCACCGCCCAAGGAATTCCCGACCACACCAATTCGGTGTGGATCAATATCCTCACGACCAAGCATAAAATCGACACCTCTCATGGTATCCCACACCAGTTTCCCCATAATTGGTCGGCTCGCGTTCCACGCAGTTTGGTGAACAGAGTGAGGATCGTGAGCACGCGTTCCCATTTTTCCTTGGATATGCCTTTCTTCCTCACCAATGGGATCAGCGGCTAAACAGGCAATCCCCATCTTAGCGTACAATTGCCCCGCATAGTTGTATGCTGGTTGACTTTTGCTGCCGCCATGTCCAAAGGTAAGTACCACGCTGGGCATCGGCGCCACTGAATTATTGGGTCGGTACAATATTGCTGGCACACGAGAGCCATGTTCGCTGGTGTAAACCCATTTTTCAATCGTTATGTCATCATATACCAACAATCCACGGTTTTCCAGTTCCAGTGGGATACTTTGACTCGGAATACCCAGTAGGTCTAATAGCTGCCGTCGCTTTTTAGCCTGCCAACGGGCAAATCTTTCAAGCTGGTGGATGTCACCAAAAACCTGGTCAAATGATGAAAGTGACAAGATTAGTTTCCATTAAATAATTGATAGTGTCATAACTATGTTGCTTTTATATGCTAACACCAATTCAAGTAAGCATAACAGCATCAATTTAAATCCTTGATTTAAATTTTAGGTTTAGAGCCAATTCATTTTCAGCATTTTTGCAACTATACAGAATTGGAGTAATTAAATGGTAAACTTTTCAGAATTTCAGCTGAGAGGCACTTAAATTCTTGAGTATCTAGGCTCAAAAATTCATGCTGCCTCTTATTTTCAGCTTTAGACAATGAATTTTATTAAAAATTTCTTGGCAAATTTGACATTCACTCTGATATTATTTTAGGATAGTTAATTTGTATAAGTAGCAAATAAGCATAATGCTTTAGAAAGTGCCAGCTTAGGAAACTTGGGCTTGGCTGTTTAATTAAAAAGGAAAAAGTAGAANTTATGGAAACAAAAACAGGTAGTGTTAAATGGTTNAANGANGCAAAAGGTTNNGGNTTTATCACTACTGATGACAATCAAGACGTCTTTGTTCATCATTCTGAAATCCAAGGCGAAGGNTTCCGGTCGCTTGAGGAAGACCAAAGGGTCGAATTTACAGTTGAAGAAACTGGTAAGGGTCTTCAAGCCAAAGGCGTAATAAAAGTCTAGTATTTAATATAATTCAAGCACCAAAAGCGANCTCGAAAATAAAAACCGAGGTCGCTTTTGTTTTTTCAATTTCTTTTTACTACCCTTGTNAGCATCAAGTCTCCATTGGTATCCAATTTAGGATGTTTCACAAGGTAACAAATTGNAANTAACTTACTTAAGTACANATCGGGCTATAAATAATAATGTAGATGTGTTTATCGTGCTAAAGTAGAATTGGCCTTAACTTTATATGAAAAGAACTAAATGCTTCTGTCAATTGCCGTAGCTACTATATNGCATTGGCAATCGACAGAACTGAGGGTAGGTTAATCGTAATTCTGTTGATGGAACGATATATTCGATAAAGAAGTTACGAGATGNTACCGNCGTTANACCAGTGGATGCCATCGTTCATTTAAAGNTAATGGGATGNGCNGCCCCGNAAGATGAGGAGCATAGACGCAATAAGTCATCTCCNTAGNCCATTNACCGTCATATCCATGTACAGANATATACTTGGTCTAGCCCATGTTAATAANCACCCTGANCAGTTCGACCGATAACCCAACTTTNCCGATACTTCAACAATGCTNTTCTTGACTACTTCAACAATTTGATTCACTTCGGNTTCNGTAATGGTAAAAGGTGGACTAATGGCAATATGATCTCCAGAAATACCGTCAACTGATCCCGGGGCTCCAGGCATCACCAAGACACCCTTTTCAAAAATCGAGTCGACAATCATTCCCGTTACGCCTTGAGCAGGATCGAATGGTGTCCTATTTTCTTGGTCAGCAACAAATTCAATACCAATGAGCAAACCTTTGCCTCTAACTTCGCCAACAATTGGTAGATCTTGAAGTGGCATCAGCTGTTCTAGCATCAATTCTCCCATTCGAGCACATTGCGTAACAAGATCATGAGTTTCAATGTATTCCTGCACAGCCAAAGCAACAGCGCACGAAAGCGGATTTCCACCATAGGTATGCCCATGCACAAATGACGTTGAGCTGTTNTAAATAGCATTATAGATTTTCTCATCTGTAATCGTTGCAGCGATAGGTGTATAACCACTACTTAGTCCTTTTCCNACTGACATAATGTCCGGCACAACANCCCAATGTTCAATCCCAAAATTTCGGCCTGTTCGCCCAAAGCCGGTTACAACCTCATCAACAATCATCAGAATATTATACTTNTCGCAGATTTCTCGAATGGTAGGGTAGTAATCTGCTGGTGGCGTGACCCCNGCAGCGGAGGTCCCAAGGATCGGTTCAGCAATAAAAGCGGAAATATATTCACTGCCTTCTTGTCGAATAATGCGCTCAAGTTCATTGGCACAACTCAAGTGGCATTCGGGATATGTCTTCTGATAATCACAGCGATAGCAATAAGGCGGTGNAATATGCGGGAAATTAAGTAAATAAGGAACGTAATCATCTCGCCAAGGTGTTCGTCCAGACATTGAAAGCGCTCCAATCGTGTTTCCATGCCAACTTTGCCATCGGGAAATCACCTTGTACTTTTTGGGATTTCCTGTTTCGATATGATATTTCCGCGCTATCTTCATGGCCGATTCGGTTGCTTCAGAGCCACCAGAGACAAAAAACACCCTGTTTAGGTCACCTGGTGTTAGAGTTGCAATCTGTCGGGCTAAGTCAATCTGNGGTTGCGTAATAAAACGACCATAGGTAAAACAAACTTTAGCTGCTTGTTCAGCCATGGTATCGACAATTTCTTGNACACCATGACCAATGCTAACGACATGAACTCCTGCACAGGCATCAAGATAACGNTGCTCTTTTGTGTTAAANAGGTAGATTCCTTGGCCATACGAAATCTGTTCCCACTTTTGNCGTAGCACTCGATGAAATACATTATCAGTAATTTGTTTTTGGGTCACTTGTCTATTNCTCCAATTTTTTAACTCTGCCGATTTCCAATTTTACTTAGCAACCGGTCATCGATCAACTATATTGAAATTGAATTCAGGCTCACACGTAACCGGCTACGAATAGCTTCTTGCATATCATTCCTATCATCCCATCAACTTCTTCGGTATACTTCGAACATTGCGANAGTAAAACGATAGGCTTGGAATTGTATCTCAAAATTTGNATCTAACCTTACTCAGGTTTTGGATTGTTTTCCTGATCCTGTACAGTTTTCAGAACGGATGAAGGCTAATGGTAAGTAATCAACACCAATATTTTTNATAAACTCACATTTCCATTATTGATCTAGTTTCATAGAAATTATTCNCGAATTTTTATCAGCAGTTACTCNCGTTTTCTATAACCAACTGGTGGTATCCAGTGCTATTTTTCATAACAAAACAGATGATAGCAAATCAGAATCTGCGAGCCTCAGTTTTCTGCATCGGTAGCAATATCAATTCGAGATACCACAAGACATTACATTTATTCGTACAGAATCGTCAATGTGAGAAGGTTCGAACGAAAGATTTCATTTTTCTAACCCAATTATATCAAGGGTTTTCATCCGTTCATGATACGNATTATCACCCATTAGCCCATTTTAGACACACTGGAGGGCACACTTCGTATCATGAAAAACTTTTATCTGGTTCACCNTNAAACGGGTAGTTCCTACCTTTTNCGCTCCGTAGTTTCCTTTGATCTTCAACCACTCCTTGGTANGAGACAATTCCAATTGCCTCTGGATTGTGGTATCTTGGGTCAATCCAAGATANNATCANTCCACCTCAATACCATAACACAATCCATATATAATTCNATCAGGGAAAATCCCGANATGAAAAGAACAACCACTGATGACATTAAAGAAATCCTCAAGGTAGAACTGGAAAAGTCCAAANGACATGCCGAACGTTACTATCTTGGAACTAACCGATTCAATGAAACAGATAGATTGAAGAGTATCCTGAATAATCAAGAGCAGGAAGAACAATTCAGACAGAACTTGAAACAGGATTACCAGAAAACCTTGAAAGAGTTCAATCCTAAAGTAGCAGAAGTCTTAAAAGAGCATGGTTTTGATCATGTTGCAGTGGACTCACTGGAGTTCAAACAGTATTACTGGAATTGCCTATTTGGAGAGTTAATTATGAATAACCAAAAAGGTGTTTTGAGATTGATAACTGTAATGTTATTGTTTGTTTGTATGTGGATTGATGGATGTCAAAACAAATCAAAAATGGATTATTAGGACTAGGAGGGCAATGATGAAATTAATTAGTCGCATATTGTTAGTTTGTCCGTTGAATTTGGTGGGCCATGTAGAAGAAACACAAGAAGAGCAAGTGGAGAGACTAATCGGAGAATTGCAGGATGAGAATGAGGATGTTCGTTGGAATGTGACAAAGGCATTAAACCAGATAGGCACAACTGAAGCGCTAGAAGCAGCCAAGGAATATCAATCACGATAATATAAATAATGGGACTGTCCATTCGAAAGATTAGTTATGAATGACCTAAAAGGTGTTTTGAGATTGACAACTACAATGTTCTTATTTGTTGGTTTTTTTGGATTGCCGGGATATGCAGAGGAGACCCAAGAACAACAGGTTGAAAGACTAATTAGAGAATTGCAGGATTCAGATTCAGATATTCGTTCTATTGCAGCAGTGACACTAGGAGAAATAGGACCAGAGGCAAAAGATGCCATTCCTGCTTTGATACAACTGTTGCAGGATCAGGATGCAGAGGGGTTCGCTCGTGCGAATGCGGCATTGGCATTAGGTCAGATAGGAGAAAGGACAGAAGATGCAATGTCTGTCCTGATACAAGCATTACGGGACCAAGATAAGTATGTTCGTAGGGATGCTGCAGGAGCATTAGAGGAGATAGGGTCACCTAGAGCAATCAAGGCAGCAAAAGATCGTTATCGTATGGTAGTGACATTAGGTTGGATAGGGTCAGAGGATGAGATACCTGCTCTGATACAAGCATTGCAGAATGAGGATAAGGATGTTCGTGTTAATGCGGTAGTGACATTGGGACAGATAGAATCAGAAGATGTGGTGTCTGTCCTGATGGAAGCATTACAGGATCAGGATGAATGGGTTCGTGTTAATGCAGCATGGACATTAGGACAAAGAGGAGAAAGGGCAGTAGATGCGGTACCTATCCTGATAAGGGCATTGCGGGACCAGGATGAATGGGTTCGTTATCATGCGGCAATGGCATTAGGGGAAATAGGGGAAGGTGCGAGTAATGCGGTACCTGCTTTGGTGCATACATTACAGGATCAAGATGAATGGGTTCGTGCGAGTGCGGCAATGGCATTAGGGGAAATAGGGGAAGGTGCGAGTAATGCGGTACCTGCTCTGATGCACGCATTACGGGATCAAGATAAGCATGTTCGTAGGTATGCTGTAGGGGCATTGGGAAAGATAGGAAAAGGTACAGTACCTGCTCTGATACGAACTTTAAAAAATGGAAATGTTAATGTCCCTTTTTTTGCGACATGGACATTGGGTATATTGAGATTGATGATTGTTATAGGTTTTATAGGGGTATCCGGTGCCTTAATAATAACTATCTGGTTTGGTGTTGTTATGTGGAAACACATTGTTTTGCGTATAGAGATGGAATCGGACAAAGGTTATCATTCTGCGGTTAAGGAGGATTATTCAGAGTATCTAGAGCAAACTGGAGTTGCACTCACAGCACTTAGACCTGCAGGTACTGCCATGATAGACGGTAAACGACTTGATGTTGTAAGTATTGACGATTTCATTGAAGTCGATATGCTAATTCAAGTTGTCGGTGTTAATGGAGCAAAGATCACGGTAGAAAAAAGTCGTCAACAGACAAACCAATATTTACCAAATTAGTATAGTCAAACTGAATTATTAGGATTAGATTGATAATGCACGAATCAATAAGTTGGATTTTGCTGTTTTACATATTGATTTCAATGGGTTGTGGTGAACCAACTCAAGAGCATAAAATTGAAAAATTAATCAAAAAATTAGGTGTTAAAGACCCATCTGTTCGCCGTATTTCGGCAAGTGAATTAGGTTCTATAGGATCAACAGATGTGGTACCTGCTCTGATACAAGCATTACAGGATCAAGATGCAAAGGTTCGTGATAGTGCGACAGAGGCATTAGAGAAAATAGGGCAAGATGCG
>NZUQ01000115.1 GCA_002697225.1 Candidatus Poribacteria bacterium | reverse complement strand
CAGGCTCAGTTTCCTGCTCTTTTTAGAAAACAAAGTTAAACCTCCTTAAAGTTTAATGGGTTTAATTAAAAAAACCTAAGATTATTTAGAAACTTCAAACAACGTAACACTACAACGCTAGACACACGGTCACAGATTCAAAATTGTTGATACCCGTTAATGAGCCCAATTATGAATCCATATACGCATTAGAAAACACAAAAGCAAAATGTGCTAGGACATTTTTGCTCCCACAAAATAATTTAGATTAATCGTTAACCACTAAGAGCAATAGCTATGCCATCAATAACCTAGATTACAAAACTGAGTGGAGTACAGGTAATTCCTGGAGCAATACTGGATTACTAGTAGATAACATGCCTGTTTTTTATCAGAGGATTGCAAGTAAAATAAGCGAATATAGCAGAAAAGACGATATTGCAGAGGGGCTGAATCTTGGTTATGAGTGTACCTGGAGGAGAAAATAGATGGCCCATACTAATTTAGTTGCTTATATTTAAAATTGTAGTAATAGGAAAATAAAAAGCCCAAATTCAAGTTTATCTGAACTTGAACTTGGGCTAGATTAAAGAATAAGTAATAGCTAGCTTATCCTAGTGGACTTTCGCTAGGATAGGCTTCCATCCCCATTTCGGTAATGTCGAGTCCTGTTGTTTCTGTTTCTTGATCGACTCGTAGTCCAAAAATTGCCTTAATAACTGTCCAGACAATAAGTGCTAAGACAAGTGTAAATGCGCCTACTGCAATGACACCTACAAACTGGTCCACAAGTAGACCCACACCGCCTCCATAGAAGAGTCCATCAACACCTATGCCTCCTAGAGAAGCTTTTGCAAAAAGCCCTACAGCTAATGTTCCCCAGATACCATTGGTTAAGTGAACCGAGAGTGCTCCTACTGGATCATCAATGCGGATTTTATCAAAGAAGAGGACGCTGAACACAACGAGGATCCCCGCGATAATCCCGATAATTACGGATGGCATTGGATTGACAAACGCGCATGGGGCCGTAATGGCAACTAGTCCTGCTAGTGCACCATTGACAGTCATGCTGAAGTCCGGTTTACCTAACACTAGCCATGAAACAATAGTCGCAGTTAAGAGACCTGCTGCACAGGACAGATTTGTCGTCACCACAATGTGCGCTACAGATTTAGCTCCTTCCCCTGAGATGCCCATTGTGCTACCAGGATTGAACCCGAACCAGCCGAGCCAGAGAATCATGCCGCCAAGAAAGGCAAGTGCCATACTATGGCCAGGGATTGGTGAGACCGATCCATCATCTCGATACTTGCCGAGTCTGGGGCCAAGAAGGATAATTCCAGCTAAACCTGCCCAACCACCTACTGAGTGGACAACTGTTGATCCGGCAAAATCCCACATTCCCATATCCGCTAACCATCCGCCTCCCCAGATCCAATGTCCAGTAATAGGATAACTGATGGCGACAAGGACAACAGTAAAGGCCATATAGGATTTATAGTGGATGCGTTCCGCTACACAGCCTGAAACGATGGTGGCTGCTGTCCCAGCAAATACAAGTTGGAAGAAAAATTTGGCGAAAAGTGGAATACCAGTCCAACTAATAGAGTCATAAACCCCGTTATATGCATCGCCTGTAACAGGACTATTGTCAGCACCAGCAACAAACCAGCCTGTAGTTCCCATGAATGGGTTACCTTCCCCAAACATGATTGCCCATCCAATGATCCAGAAGGCTATAGACGAAATCCCAAAGACGACAAAATTTTTGCCTAAGATGTTGACAGCGTTCTTGGCTCGGCAGAAACCAGCTTCGACACATCCAAATCCCGCATTCATGAAGAAAACCAGCATACCGGCAATCAAAACCCACAGGGTATCGACGGCAACATCGGTTGTCCAAGCTGAATCTCCCCCATGTTCGTCAGCCAAAACCACAACAGAGGTGAAAGAAACGAGCGCGATAAGGATGAAAATTTTAGGCAATTTCTTGGCCAGAACCGACGCCTTGCCCCTAGCCCTTCGGCTATAAACCCTATTCATAGGTAAATACCTCTCCTTTCAAAGCAAAAACAACACGGTAGTTTCCCACCGTATATAAATTAACAATTTTATTTTTAACTAAGAACAAATCACCAATAGCAAACTGTAGTTGCAATATTATCTACGAATTATCTGTCTTTGTAAAAATAAAAGCGAATTGTACGATGTAAACTAAGAGATGCTCGCACAAGATTTCCCTTCTAATAATGCAACCAATATTACATTGCTACATTATATTATAGTAACAAAATAATATTGGTAAATTATAACAGTTTAAAAAAGATTGCAAGACCTAAATTTGAAAATCCGTTTTGTTAAAGTTTATAATTTCGGATGAGCCCATGAAGTGTGAACCAAAAAGATCTATTCCATTTGTTTGGTTACTATGTTTTTCCCTGGATGTCAGAGCTTAGCAAAATTATTATTGCTCGGACAAATCCTGCGAGATATAGAGCAACAAATGTGCCATTGGAATGGAAGTTGGGAATCTGCTAAACTAAGTACATCGATTTGTGTTTTATTCTGTTCTATGGAGTTCTAGGGAGATGTGTAGGTTTTCCGGGCAAAGCTTTGCCCGGAAAATCAGCAATTATTGGTGTGATAAGGCTAGATAGTCCGAATGTGACAGTTAATAAAATGGGGAAGCGTAACAAGGGAAATTGTCGTACACTCATTTTTTTTGATCGATTAGTAACCCTGATGTGGGTTGGCTAGAATCTTCTGTGGATGTACCACCGATCGATCCAGAGTTGGAGGGGGACGATTGGCTGATCTGTTGCAAGTGTTGCTCGACGTCCTTGACTTGCATACGCTTAGATTCAGCAACGCGATGAAGTTCTTGTCCGCCTTCCTGTTTCATTGCTTCCACCGCACCTGGAGGTTTGAGGCTACTGGCTGATGTTCCTCGGATAAGTAATGTTGTAGCGATTGATCCAATCTTAGACATTTTCTTGTGATATCTTCAATGAATTAAGCATTAGTTTAGAGTTGAGTTTGTTTGCATGATATGTGTCAATCGTCATAGTGGAGATTTCGTCCATTATTTGCCCCTCCTTGATTCCATGTCCAAACATTTCTGAAAAAGTTTTTTCTCTCTGGTGGCAGATGATCAATTATTTCCTTGGGTACAGACGGTTTGTGAAATTGACAACCAACAAAATTATAACAGTTGAAGACTGCAATTCGAGGGTAATCTGGATTTTTCCATGTATCTCCCGAATGGCACAGGTTTTCCGTGAATATGATAGCTGAACCTGGCGGACAATTGTATGTTTCTAGTAAAGGTGATTCGACACGTCGGTGTTCCTTCGGCATAGGGAAATTTGATTTGTGACTTCCGGGCATGAATAGTGTTCCTCCATCACCTCGTTTGACTTCATTGAGCTCAAAAACCACGCGAGTTAGCGCAGAATAGATTTTTCCGTTGTGGCACTGGTAGCTGAAATTCGGATTGGTGTTGCGTCCGCCACCATGAGGTGTTGGTCCTGTATCTTCAGCGTTTCGATAAGTGAACCAGCTTGACTCCATGCGTACTTCACCAATGATCTCGTTTAAGATGTCCATGATAGTGGGGTAATCAATTAGTATTGAGGCTATGCCCCCCGGAAATCTTCTTTCGTGTATTGGTAAAGATTCTGGATTGGTGCGAATGGTTTCAATTTGCTCTTTGAGGCTGTTAATTTCTGTTTTTTTCAGAACTTCAGGTATTAGCAAATACCCTTTCAAATCAAAGATAAACTTCTGTTCCTCAGTCACCACATTCCTCTGTTTCTGGTTTAAAGTATGATATTAAATTCCTATTTCAAGGTTATCATTATTATTTCGCCATAGCATGAAATTTAGGACAAAAGCACAAATAAAACAACTTAATATATAGGTTACTAGATTTCGTTCTTAATTTTACCTATAGAAGTTATGTTTAATTTGTTTGGATTACTTTGTCCCATGTTGGCGAGATCCCACCGTGTTTGCGAGTGGAGACATTAATGACCGGAGTCTCAAGCCTGACGCCATGTTCGATTAGGACATCGAAGTATGGTTCTCGGGTTTCGGCTAGTGTCCTCAGTAGTTGTTGCCGAAGTTGATTTCTAATTTCAGTCTGAGAGTCGACGAGATTTGTTTGTTCATAGGGGTCTTCTTCTAGATCAAACAGAAGTTCGTGTCCTGTTTCATAGTAAGCGTATTTCCATTTATTGGTGACCAATCCACGCCAGTCGAGGAAATCGAGATTCCATCTCGGATTTCCACACATTTCCAATAAGACATGATTGGGTTCTACNAATGGTTTATTCAGTAGTGCTGATGAGAAATCCTTACCTTGCAGATNGCTAGGCATATCCATTTCCAAAAGTCCGAGTGTGGTTGGNAACATATCAACCAAGCTAAAAAGCTCATTACGCATACCTTGTGCNGGTATCTGGTTNGGCCAATGAAATATAGCNGGAACACGTACTGATTCCTGATGGGGATTCTCTTTCCGTTCAAAAAGTCCATGGTTTCCCATAAAGTCTCCATGATCAGAAAAGTAAACGGTCAAGGTNTTATCTGTAAATTGTGTGTTCCTAGACAAAGCATCTGAAAGACGTCCGATGTTCCAGTCCAAATTTTCTATCATCGCATAATAGGTGGCCAGTTTTTCTCGCATTTCTGGTGTGTCTGAAAAGTTTGGCTGGGTCTTTAGCTCAGAGGGATCAAAACGCATAAATTGATCTGGTACANCCAAAGGNAAATGGGGTGGTTCTACGCTCAAAACCAGGAAAAGTGGTTTNTGATGNCCATACTCATTTAGGTATCGTATGGCCATGTCAGTAAGAACATCGGTTTGATATCCNTTGATTTTTCTGGGATTGACTTCGTTTTGATGATAGTAGAATCCTTCGAAAGGAGCATTGTTAACTTCAAAGCCAAACCAATCCTGAAATCCTCCTCTATGGTATTCCGGTGTGCGCATTGGCCAACGTGTATAGTCTTGNCGGTTTTGGCGAACCTCGTCNGGTTCCTGATCCTGNACAACCCCACAGTGCCATTTGCCAAAGTAAGCAGTATGATAGCCAGCTGTCCGTAGAATTGTTGCGGTACTGGGTGAGGTCGCCTTGTANACGTCAAAGAAAAACTGCACAGGTCCAGCATGAGCGTAGCGNCCGGAGAAAATCGTTCCCCGTGAAGGTGTGCAGATAGGACAATTGGCGTAGGCATTGCGAAAACTAACCCCTTCTGACGCCAGTTGATCCATATTTGGTGTACTAACGTTTTGATCTCCTGCATGACTCATGGCTGTTCCGCAGTGTTCATCTGAAAGNATATAAATAATGTGTGGATCTGTCATTTTACTCCTGATATTAGAATTTAGAAAAAGNCGAAAGATCTACTTCAATAATACATCAAATTAAATTCCGATAGCGTATCCGTCACGACGAGGGTCAGCTCCGCCCATGAACGTACCTTCTTCCTGGTCAATNGTGATCCCTTGGCCNCCTCCNACTGCTGCAGTCCAAGTTGGAAGTGCACGTACATTATGTCCTCGTGNNGTNAGTTCCCTTCTTNTTTGGGATGAAATGNGTTCTTCAATACCTACGTCAGTACCGGATTTCTCGATTCGAATGCGAGGTGCTTCAATTGCNGCCTGAATGTTCATTTTATGTTCAATTAGGTTCAGAATCATCTGGGCTGTNGTCTGTAAAATACCGTAACTTCCTGGTGTGCCAAGTATCGCGAAAAGTTGATTTCCTTTCCAAATATGGCAGGGAGACATACACATCTCGATCTTTTTGTGGGGAGCGACAACATTTGGGCTTTCAGGTAAGAGATCGAACCAATTCATGAAGTTATTAAGGAACATACCCGTATTACCCAAAATGACACCAGANCCAAATCCTGAGCCGAGNCTCTGTGTTGTTGCTACAGCGTTACCNTGGTTGTCGACCACGTCNAAGTGGGTTGTACATTCGTTTATCCATTGCCTAGGNTCCCCAGGCGATATTTCCCCAGCTAGTTTATGTGTAGAGTAACGTTCGTTGCCTCCTACTCCAGCTTCATATCTAATTCGTTGCCTTTGAGTGGCGGCNTAGCCTTTTGAAAGTAAACCTGNTATCGGTGGGTTTTGGCTGCAGGTGTATTTTACTCTGTCCACACTGGCTAGCTTAATGGATTCNATTAGCAGGTGAAGGTAATCNGTTGAATTGTGTCCTAGGTCACTCAAAGAATCAGTTTCTAAAATATTAAGCATCTCCAAATATTGGAATCCGGAACATGGTGGTGGAGGGCAATAGATCTTATATTCTTTGTANGGTATTGATATTGGATCATGCCATTCCACTTGAAAGTCTTCCAGATCTTTTTTGGTGATTAGGCCACCATTTTGACGGGAGAATTCGGTGATTTTCTGTGCGATTTCACCACGATAGAAAACGTCTGTTCCGCCTCTAACAATTTGTCGGAAAGTGTTGGCAAGATCTTTTTGGATCAGGACTTCACCCGGCAGAGGTGTTCGGCCGCGAGACATCATCACTTTTGAAGCCNTGGGGGAGAATCGAGATGATGCCCCATCCATAAAAAACGCATTCTTAACAGTTANTGCATATCCTTCTTCAGCATATTCTATGGCCGGCGAAAATATATCTGGTAAACTCATGCTCCCATATTCATTTAGTAAAGACACCCAGCCACCACAGGCACCAGGAACTATGCCTGATCGAATACCTTCCTCATTTGATCTGGGTGTTGAATAGGCGTCAGGAGTTGCTTGATGTGGGCTTGTCCCCATATAATCAAGTACACGGATTCTTTTCTCTTTAGCGCTNTAGATCAACATATAGCCACAACCTGCTATNCCTGACATATATGGTTCGACGACATTTAATGTGGAAGCGACAGCGACTGCCGCGTCAAAAGCATTTCCTCCTTGCAGTAATATACGCGCGCCAGCTAAACTTGCAATCGGATGCGCACTAGCAACCATACCGCGTGTACCTGTTACTGTTGGACGGTGAGTGATGCCGTGTGACGGAAATGCCATAACTAATCCCTATTCTGAGTTACGATTCAATCCGAATTAAGTCCATTTCCATTATTAAATAGATATGAATGTTTGTCAACTGATGGTTGTATTCAATTAAACCTCGCGGGAAAGGTCTTCAGCTGACATGGTGATAGAAACGAACGTATCCTCCTAGGTGTAATAGGTGAGATCCTTAACGCATCCAACTGATTATTTTCTTCATCCGTTTGGTGTCAAACTTAACTGGCGACAATCTGAAATTTTGTCTTGTTTACTGAGGTAAACGCCACTCGAGAATGCCCCCAGACATGCCTTCTTGAAGTTTTACTGTTACCCGAATGCTTGTCGTTTGCACAGCGTCGAAGGAAACACGATTGAATATATCTGGTTCGATACCATAGGCGGAAGAATTTGTGACGGGTTGCCAAATTGCACCATTGTACCATTCCACCTTCCAAAATTCTGGAATACGACACTCGCCACGATCACCATCATCAAACCAATAGACCTCTGCGCAAGAAATTTGCTTAGGTTCCTCAAATGTAAGGCTGATCCATTCGCTTGTTCCTCTTTGATCCCACCAGGTAAACCGGGGAATTGTCTGGTCATTTGAACCAGACGGCATNAGATTATCGTTAATGGCNTCCAGTTGATTGAAAACAAAGGAGGCNGNGGGTTCTCCTTCGATGGCTATTGTTGGTTTCAATTTGGCTTCAGCTAGAATGGTACTTTCTGGTAACCAGACACTCATNGGGCCAACCTCNCGGTTATCCCAAGCATGATAAGGAACAGCCNTAATTTCTNTCTCTTTGTCCAGTGGGGATGTCTGATATAGNTGGTTTTCCCAATCAATTGGGGAACGTCGCCAAGCTTTACCTCGTAGCACAGTTACTCCACNTAGCANATCCTCTTCNAAATGGGGTTCTAGATGNGTGTTTTGGGGTAAGGCAATATCCCGAACTGATCCTCCGTTATCTGTTGCTTCCAAACAATAGANTACCGGACCACGNCGTAGACAGGTGTNNCCATGATCAGCGACGACTTTCGGATGGGAAATAATTCGGTCNATCGGCATTGGCATCTCNAGATCTATNGTATCGCCCNGTTGCCACTCGCGGTCTAGGCTGAGATAGCCGTTGTCATCAGGNGNAATTTCGATCGGTTTTTGATTGATTTTAGCTGTTGCTTTTNCACACCATTCTGGNATCCGNAGATGAAGTTTAAAGGTTGTTGGATGTGTTGGTCGGACAACTAGTTTGACGTGACCGGACCATGGATAGTCGGTTTCCTGTATTATCTCAATTGACCTGCCACCAAGGGGAATTTCTGCCTTGTTGGCTGCGTACAAGTTTACCCATACTGCGTCAGATGAAGTCGCATAAAAATACCCTCCGACNTGCGGGATAAATCGNACTANATTTGTNGGACAGCAAGCACAGCCATACCAAGGCTGACGATGATGATTTCCACGGCTAGCCAAAGGGTTAACATAGAAGAACTGATCTCCAGTTAAGGAAACACCAGAGATTGAGCCGTTATAGAGTGCCTGTTCGAGGATGTCTATGTACTTNACATGACCGTGCAGTAAAAACATTCGGTGACTCCAAAACACCATGCCGATAGCTGCACACGTTTCAGCATAAGCTGTTTCGTTGGGTAGATCATAGGGTACAGTGAAACCTTCGTTATGTGCTGAAGGNCCAATTCCACCAGTAATGTACATNTTGTGCAAAGTCACGTCATCCCAGATCCGATCCATGGTNTCAAANAGATCTTNATCATGAGTGTANCTAACCACATCAGCAACACCNGCATACAGATACATTGCTCGTACAGCATGNCCAACAATCTGGCTTTGTTCGCGTATGGGNATGTGATCTTGGGCATAGTCCCGATCGCTTTTCCCTCGCTCATCGATGAAAAACTTGGCTAAATTAAGATAACGCTTTTCGTTGGTTGCCTGATAAAGTTTTACTAAAGCCAATTCAATTTCTTCGTGGCCGGGAACACCAACCAATTTGTTATAACCGAAGATGTTGTCAATCTTGTCAGCAAATCGAGTGGCAATATCCAGCAAGTTTTGTTTCCCGGTTGAGTGGTAATGGGCTACTGCCGCTTCAAAAAGGTGTCCAGCACAGTATAATTCATGCATCACAGGTAAATTGGACCACNGTTTATCTGGTTCNACCAAAGTATAGTAGGTATTCAGATATCCGTCTTCCTGCTGCGCNGCAGCGAANTTTCCAATCAAACCATCTAAGTAGGTTTCTAGTTTGGGNTCTTGATAGGTAGCTAGGATGTAGGCTGCACCTTCCACCACNTTGTAGAGATCTGAGTCGTTGAAGTAGATACCCTCAAATTCNCCTGCTTTTAAACCTCCTGCNACTTCAAAGTTTNGNATTCGGTGGGTAACTTCACAATGGTGNAAGCACTGAGGTAAGGTTGTTGTTCGATTGNCCTCGATCCGTGGTGCCCAGAACTGATCCGTGAATGTTACCTTCGTCACTGGAACCGCAGTCAAAAATTCATGGGATTTATTTAGCATCAAATTCACCTGCTATTTATAGTATACGAATGCTCAATACAGTTTAGCATATCGGCTGACGTTGCGGAAGTTGTATACCATATGTTCCTAGAGAGATTACCATCTCTCAGCTTTGGCTCTTGGAATACAATTTACAAAAGGTTCAATGACTAATGAAGAATAAAGGAAAGTTACTCAATTTTTTCAAAGGGAGTATTGTAGATCGGAACTTGGAGTGGCAGTTTATCCATGGCAGTATCGTCATGTTCACCAACACAGGAATGGCGCTGATTTCGTAGGAGAACTCGACTATGGGAAAGTCGGTAGTCCGCGGTGGGCACAAAATTATATGATGATTGGTTCCTTTGGTTGTTTCTTCGAGTTTGAAATCACAGATAAACAGTTCTAATGGGAAAGTAGCATCTAATCCTAATGTATTTCAAGAACGAGAAATTCAAAGACTGGACATTCAGTAGTTAGATTGTCGTTTTTTTATTGAGTGTAGGCATTTTATGGAAAATACATTTGCTCAGTTAAAACATTTTTGTGCTAATTGGAAAAAAATAAGGAAAAATTGAAGTTGCTGAGCTTCATTTGAGGATGAAGCCGCCATATAAAAATGGGTGCAAATTAATACGTGTTTCCGAATTATGTTGGCAACAACAGTACGATCTGCCTCTACGCATTCTGATTTAATTCTTAATGTTGCCCCAAGTCATAGCCAATTTACTGTTGAAATCGACAGCCATTGATTCTTTATAGTTTTTCTTTACCTCTTGGGGAGTAAGGGCACGAAGATAAATAGCGACTTCGTCGATGTCACCTTCAAAATACCAAGGCTTAATNAAANNGTTGCGATCATGTCCCACAGCCANNACAACATGACTAATTCCNGTTCGAGNTGNAATNTTACCTCCCTGATCACCAGCNGGNGCACCATTCAAATATAAAGTCTTNATGTCATTNTTTNCGTCAGCTACATAGGTGATGTGTGTCCATTCTCCACNCTTTACTGGTGACTTTGTTTTGAAGACACCAAAACCNTCGCCTNCCCGCTGAGTTTCGACTGTTCCATCTGCGTTTAGTTGTAACCAAGCATCACCTCCACCATTGGGGTTATCGTCCCATATGATAACCTTCGGACCATCAGGCAACTTACTAACTTTTATCCACATGGCATAGGTTAAGTCTTGACCTTCTGTAACATCCCCCATAACAATGTAGTCTTCTTTGCCGTTGAACTTCAGAGCTTCGTTGACTTTACCCTCAACAATTTTCGGTCGACCTTTAATCTCTCCGGGATGCTCGTTTCCAACTTGATCTAGTGCTTCACCCGCATTAATGTCGGTATGTTTCTTGTCAAAGGTCCAGTGACCAATTAAGCCGTCCTCCACTGCCTGACCTTCTGTTGCTACAGGGTATAATATTAGTGATGTTATAGCGGCCAGAAAGATAAAACTCACAGTCATTCTAAATTTCATTACATTATCACCTTTTATTAGAGCACGAATATTTCTAAGTTCGGATGCCGGATAAACAAAGAAGTAAGGGGTAGATCCACCCCCTACTTCCTCATTCAGGTGGTTACGTTCTGACCACCTCTTACGAATTGATCATGGAAGGTGCCCCCTGTTAAGAGATAGCACCTCCCATGATCATGTCATAATTAGACATTTGATCACCTCCTGTTTTCATGGAGTATGCGAAAATAGTATATAATATAACCCCCAAAAGAGCAAATTTTTTTGATATGAGTTACCTACACCCTAATATCGTTATAGCAGAACCATGTGCTATCGGCTTTCTACGTCAGTTTGTCTGTAGATCTACATGTAGTAACTCAAATTTTCTGGCTGGAATTAATGTGAGCAAAAAGCATTAAGATGGGAGATTCGTTACCACGATAAAATTTCAATACCTCAGAATTGGATTGTGTTTTTAAGTTAGTAGATCACTGGTTCATGATTAGGAAGGCAAAGCCATAGCTTGAGGTGAAAACAAATCACTATATTAGCGGAAGTCTTATCATCTTCAAAGTCTGATGTCCTCGTTTCTTGGTCACTGAAGAGGAGAATTGTAACGACAACTTAAGCTTATCATTTGCCACTTCTATTGAGATCTTAATTTTTTTCTTGTATGTACCCAAAGTACTATGATAGCGCATGGGACATACTGGTTTGTTACGATAATTTTTTGATCTGGAAGTTCTCAAAACGAATCCAATGTTCCGCATCCTCCGGACCATTATAACATTGGATGCTAACTTTGTCGTCGCTTGGCGTGGGCAATTCTCCAGTTGCGGCAGTTTGGAATCCTGTTCCATTTTCAGGGCAATATTGAGCTTCCCACGAATTCACAGAGACAACTAAACGTAACCGAACACTCTCTGTCATCATCGACTGTTTCCCGGGAATGATGTAGAGATCTCCGTCGATTAGTTCTTTGACCTCCTTAAATACTGGTTTGCCGTCGTTATACCAGGTAATTCCAGCTTGTTCGTACTGTTGAATAGGGTGAGTGTGGTTGGTAACTGTTACTTCGATAGCAAATGTACCGTCATTACGGTCTGGTGCTGGGCGGAGTAAGGCGTTCTTGACAGTGTCTGCCACACCAGGCACAACACGGATTTCCAATCCGTTATTTTGAATGCGCCAATGCTCTGGATTTTCCCTCAACCATGACCAACCTTCGTCTGGTTTGTTATCAAAGTTATCTTCAAAGATTATCTGCTCGTTGGGTGAATTCATGCTAATACCTCCATTTGATTGAGGGTTTCATGGCAATTTCGGAAACAGGCTCACGTCTAATAGCCAATATAGTTTTTCTGCTTATTATCCACAAAACTAAAACTGGCGCTATTATCAGATACGTTTTCTCGAATTGCGAGTTCCCTTTGCTGGAAATTAAAGACTCTTTTTGATTTGGAATTCAATGAATAAACATTTAAACTGTTGTTTTAAACAATTTTTGAAGTGTATCATGAAATGCATAATTGATCAAAATAATGTTATCATATTCATACAGTTAAGTATGCGGATATGCAGTGGTTAAGATAGGGGCAACCGGTTTTTCATATAAGTATTTTTTTTGAAAATTAGAGCGCCAACTTCTTAAATCCTGTTATCTAAAGTTGATTGAGACAAGTGAAGGTATACGAATAAATATTTTGAAATTGGGGATATAGTAGTGGAGGCAGTAATTTCGGACCGAATATTGGAGAAGGAACGTGAGAAAAAAAAGCGCAAGACAGCGATTCTCCTCTCTCTCATTGTCCATCTTTTTGTGTTGAATGTTATTGTGTTTTTACCACATAAAAATTATGTGGGAGATGATGACTTTGTTAAAATTGACTGGATGCAGGAAGTTCCGAAAGAACGACTTCGAAGAATGCAAGTGAAACCAAAAGTTAAACCTGAGAGAGTTCTTAAACCAGATCAACTACTTGCTCGTACAGCGAAACTAAAAAAGGCAGAAACTCCGAAGAATAAGCTGACTGAAGTGAAAAAATGGGAGGAACGACTGCTCTTAAAAAATGCAGATCAAGCAAAGTTGAGTGAGAAAATTCCCGATTTGATGACAGATGCTAAGCTGAAGGATGCAGAAGCCTCAAATCTTAGTCGACTTGTTACACGAAACCCCGCTATTGGTGGTCGAGGCAAGGTGACTGGGCGGGATCGCATTAAGGGNCAGCGTTCCGGAATGGATATCGTTGATTCGTATGGCGATTCAGAAGAAGGATTGCTAGGTGGTGGTGGAAATCCTGGTGTTGCTGATCCTCTGGGTATCATCGATTTTTTAGGTGAATTTGGAGGGCCACAGGACGTTGTTTTTTGTTTGGACGTATCGGCAAGTATGCAGGCAGCAGGCCTGCAAAAACTCGAAATTGCGATTAGTTCTATTAAGGATTCCATGCTGGCNCTCGGTGAAGATGACAAGTTTAACATTGTTACATTTCACGCTATTGCNCAGTCTCGGCATAAAACTATGAAGTCAGCAGATATGGATGAGATCATGCGTGCAATGAGCTATCTTGATAGGTATACACCTGAGCGAATTAACCGGAATTTAGGCACGAATGTCTTGGGAGCCATCGAAAAATCGTTTGAATCCAATCCAACTATTATAGTTTTAATCACTGATGGGTTNCCGNAAACGCCGAAGGGAATGGAGCAAGCTTTTGAAACCAACCCTAAAAATATACTTGAAGAAGTTAAGATAAAAAATGTTAATCAATCGAAAATATTTGTCGTAGGTTTGGAAATAGATCTCAGAAACGCAGATGCAGAAAGACTCAGCTTCTTTGAGAAACTGGCAAGCGAAACNGGNGGACGNTTNAAGATGATCGGNAGCGAAAAATTGGTNCGGAATACCCTTCCTGTGGAATCAAAATAGGCAATCAGTAAATATCCAACCTAAATNTNAAATGAAAANGCTNTTAATTAATACNNTGNTTTTNGCTGTTTNATGGCTNGTTTTNGATAGTCATAGTATAGCTGATCCACAAATTCAAGTTGGCAGCACCAAAGATTTCTATACCCATATTCCTGAAAGTAAAGTCCATGCTACTTGCATTGCAATCGGTAAAAACGTCTGCCTCTACATTGAAGATTCGGTTAAAAATCTGATTACAGACGTAGAAGCTGAAGAAATCGTAACAGAATTTCGCGACAAAATTTATCCCNAGATACACCAATGGATTGGTGAAGAACCGCGTCCTGGTCTTGATCGTGATTCGCGTTTTACGTTGCTGTTGCATGANGTTGGNAACGATAAATCGGGTCGTGATTACGGGGGNTATTTTTCANCGGCAGATCAGAATCCGTTAGNTCCAANTAGTAATCGTGGTGAAATTCTTTTTATGGANATNTANACTTACCTACAGCGNGGGAANAGGACGTTTTATAAGAGCTTAGCCCATGAGATAACACATCTTGTTAACTGGTATCAGAACGGTGGGCAATCAGATGAAACATGGCTTGAAGAGGGAATGGCATCTTTTTCCGAATACGCTATCTATNGTANTATGCACCAAATTTTCATTGAGGGGTATCTTAAAGATCCAACCGTCTCGTTGACNGAAGCTAACACNCNNAATGTTCAGTATGGNGCTGGTTTTATGTTTCTGCTGTATGCATATGANAATTATGGGAACAGAGAGTTCATCAAAGAATTGGTTCGTCAGGATCAACTTGGCATGGCTGGAGTAGAAGCGACCTTAAAAACGCTAGGGCGGCAGGAAAAAGCNATNGATATCTTTCAAAATTGGATGGTGGCNAACCTTTTCAACGATCGATCTAAAGGCTCGCTGTTTGGTTACCGAGATTTACCCAAGCGTTACAAGGTTACTGCATCGATTCCGGAAGTAACAAATTATCCAGCAGAAGGAATGGGTAGTGTAAAGAGTTTTGGGGCCTCATATATGCGGTTGAGTAATTTACCTGAGCAACTTGAGATCGCTTTGGATGGCAAGGCATCCAATCATCTTTATGCGCAACTGGNGATTTCCTACAACAATGGTCATGTTTCGATAGAAAAGTTTACCTTCGATATGGATGATGACGCAAAACTGGAGATNAAAGATCTACTTTCCATTGAGNAACTTNTCTTAATTGTTACNTCNACNATTGATCAAGATTTTCGCTATAGTTTCACGGCGATTGGTGATTCACCGGTTGATGTTGGTGCACCTCGATCCAATCGTTTGCTCATGCCGTCTGGTCAAATTACTAAAAAAGACACAGAAAACATGTTTCAGCCAAGTCACCTGTACAAAAACATTTCCTATCGGCTTAAACCTACCCAACGAATTCGGTTGACCAGTGATTATCAGGATTTGTCTGTTGTTGAGGGGNATCTCTTGTATGCAGCAAGTGGCTGGGGAATCGAAGTGTTTNATGTATCTAAACAGTTTAATCGTATTGCTGAACTTTCTACTCCAGGGTATGCACAGGGCATCCGAATCAAAGGNGACCTCGCCTATGTAGCGGACGGAACCGCTGGGGTGCAAATAATCTCTATTGAACGACCGGAATTTCCCCAGATTATCCACACAGTTNATAAATTTAAAAATGTTGGNCAGGTCGAAGTTTTGGATGATAAAGTGTATGTNGTAGATATTGAACGGGGACTACATATTTACGATCTCGATGCTTTTCGCCAAAGACCTGCACCGCCGATGATTGGTTATTATCCAACAAGAGGTGAAGCGTTTCATGTTGATATCTATGATGGGAAGATCTATCTCAGTGATAAAAGTGGTATTCACACACTCAGCCTCGGTCGTGCGACTGTTCCAGTCATAATGGGAACAATACCAGTCTTGGGATATGATTTTCAGCTTCTAGATGGTTATGCTTATATAGTCGGATACGGATTGAAAATTGCGAATATTAGCAATCCTCAGAAGCCAAAAGTTATTTCAACGATGGGCACTTCGGGACTTGCAACGTCTATTGAGATTCAGGATGGATACGGTTACATTGCTGGGCAGCAAGGAGGTCTAGTGATTGCTGATATTAGTGATAAAAANCAGCCAAGAATTATTGCNANACAGCGAACNGNAGGAAGTACAGTTGACGTTGTTCGTAATGAGAACAGGGTTTACTTGGCGAATGGGCTAGATGGNCTGCATATTGTAGATGTTACTAATTTACACCAGCCAGAATGGGTTGAGCATTTTAAAGGGGCGGGAAGGCCAACGGATTTCTTCGNGGAAAATGAAAGGATTTATGTTACAACAGAATCGAGTCTNAAGGTAATTGACGGACAACGTAAGGCTATCCATATAGATATTGAGTCCACTACTAGCGTCTCAGCCAAAGATGGTTATGCATATGTGGCAGCGGGTAAATCAGGAGTTTTTGTCTATGATTTTAGCAATCCACAGCGACCTGTTGAAGTGACCCGAATACAAATACCTTCAGCTGCCATCAATATCCAAATTAATGAGGATTTGGCCTACGTTTGTGCGGGAGACATCATAATTTTGGATATCTCATCTCCTCAAAATATTCGCCGTGTTGGTCGAATTCAAATGAGNGGTACTGCTTATCGTCTGGCATTTGAAGCAGATCTNGTCTATGTTGCAGCGCTGAGTGATGGTGTTCGGGTGTTTAGTGTCGCGAATCCAGCCAATCCNCGTCCAATTTCAGGATATGAAATGGGTGGCAATGCACTTGGTGTTGCTGTGAAAAATAACAAGGCATATATATTGGACAGTGATATTGGTGTTCGGGTCGTTGATTTCTCGAATTTGGGTCATCCTACAGATGTTACTGTCTATAAAACAGAAAAATTGCCGGTCGCCGTCGCGGTTCGCGGTGATTATGTTTATGCGTTGGATCAAGGGAATATCATGCTCATTGATGTACGAACTGGTGAAACAATTCCACAGGATAAGAACCTGATTTTTCCTTCTGATTTAATGATTGTGGGAGATACACTCCACATTTTGGATTTATATGAATTACAAGCGTTTCAAATCAACGAATCGATTTTTTCACTTCCAGTGGAAGATGGAATGTATAGCAAGCATATACCAGAATATCTTGATCCTTATCGTAATTGGCTCGGTCAAAATTTTCCTAACCCGTTTAATCCTGAGACTTGGATTCCATTTGAACTTGAGGATCGTGGTGAGGTAGTGGTTTCAATCTATAACCTTAATGGCTCATTGATTCGACAAATTCAATTTGGTCAGTTATCTGCAGGAAAGTATCTGACCAAGGATAAGGCTGCTTACTGGGATGGTCGGAACCAAATTGGTGAACGCGTCTCCAGCGGCCTATATTTTTACCAGTTACAGACAAGAACGTTCCAGCAAACGAAAAAGCTAATTGTGATTCAATGATCCGCCGATTGCTTCCGCAATTATGGTTGAACCTTGTTTCGGGGTTTGCTATTATCAAGCCAAATATAAAAAAGCGATAAAAGGAAACACCAATAGTGGGAAGCATACCTAAATTTGAAGCTGTTCAGAAAGTGGACCCGCCTGCTTGGGCTCTATGGGAACGGAGGATTATTGATATTTGTAACCAAGCGGGGGTAGCGTTTGTTGAGCGTTATACTCGTCCAGATGGTACTTTGGTTTGGCGTGACAATTGGCCGGGTATGGACGGGTCAGATGATGCTTATGAAAGTTTCTGGACTTTCCCGTTATTTTATTTATTAGGTGGCAGCGAAAAAATTCATTATTTAGCACGTAAGGAATGGGATGCAGTCACTTGGCAGTTTACTGAATACGGNCAGGTCTATCGAGAGTTTGATGCCTACTATGATTGGATGCACCATGGGGAAAGTTATAGTTATCTCTATTATTTGGGATTATGTGATCCACATGTCTTTAAAGATCGACAGCGTGCGTTCCGCTTTGCCGGGTTCTATGTTGGTGAGGACAACGAGGCGCAAAACTACGATTCAGAACTGAAACTTATTCGATCACCTATCAANGGTAGCCGGGGACCTCGGCACGAAATGTCACCGGAAGACTGGTCTACCCACCGTGATGTATTGGCTAACTATCCGGTTCCGTTTGAAGATATTCCNGGTATTGATACCCCCAAAGCAGATTGGAATGACGACGAGATTTTTGAACGTATCTTAGATTTGCTTAATCGCCGTATGGCAAAAGGAGATGTCCCACTGAATCTGACGGCAACCAGTATGATCGTACATGCTTACTTATATAATGGCGATCAAAAATATAAGAATTGGGTGGTTGATTATATTGATGCTTGGTATAAACGAACTAAAGAGAATAATGGAATTATGCCTGATAACGTGGGGTTATCGGGAGAAATTGGCGAATGTATGGATGGGAAATGGTGGGGTGGTTATTACGGTTGGCGGTGGCCACACGGTGCTATGAACCTNCTNGAATCCACGATTATTGCTGGTTTAAATGCTATGTTGCTGACTGGAGATGAAGGCTTTTTGGATCTCGCCCGGTCACAACAGGATTTGTTGTGGTCTTTGGGTCGGGAAGAAAATGGTGATTGGGTTGTCCCTTTCAAACATCTGGATTCGGGTTGGTCAGGGTATGGAACGATGTCGCCTAATTTCCCCCTTCAGTTGTGGAATGCCTCACAATCTGATGCCGATCTTGATCGGATTTTGCGCTTGGGAAATCCAGGTAGATTGGATAAAGATCTCAGCGGNCGGGATTCGAACGGTGCTTGGTTTCGTTATGTNAATGGTGATCTCTCNGANTTTCCAGAAAAAGCTCTTGAGTCCGATTACCAGGAAATTTGCCGGCGTTTGGACATGATCGATAACGATGATACTGATCCGACAACTTGGGATGTCCACCACTGGCAAGCCAGAAATCCAGTAGTATCCAAAGCACTCGCGCAATTGACTACAGGNGGNCCATCNGCCATATACCATGGNGGNTTGTTGAATTGTCGGGTTCGGCATTTCGATCCAGATCAGCGAAGATCGGGATTGCCAGCAGATGTGGCAGCGTTAGTCGAATCGGTATTTGAAGGCGGTTTTCAACTCCAGTTAATTAATTTGAACTCGACCGAATCCAGAAACGTCATCTCCTTAGCAGGCGCGTTTGGTGAACATCAATTCTTGGNAGTTGAGGTTGTTGGTACTGGNGTTAATACACCTGTTGATTGCAAATGGATTCAAGTNCACCTTATGCCTCGATCTGGTATTACGCTTCGTTTAAAAACNAGGAGATATGTCAACCAACCNACTTATGATTTTCCNTGGNTTGTTGATAATCGACCTATGGNGCCAATCAAATTGCGNACACCTGAGATTGATCCAGGAAGTGTACCTGTGGGAGGATGAGCGATAGGGATCATGTTCACCAAAATTGAGGAATGGATTTCTCTGGCACGGGAAAAANTTAAGANCGAAGGTGTCAGNCAAAACGATTTGGACCAGTTGGAACAGATATTNCANGTCAAATNCAGTCGGCAAAGATTGCTTTATTTGCAGGCAACGACACCAAGTATTAGATCAAATGTTATTGGTATGGCTCAGCATGAGCCAGTCAATGGCGCTATNACACAGATTGAACCAGACNCTGATGATTGGAAATATCAGACTGTTCATGACGCCATTGTTGATGGTTGGCAAGCTATATTTTTCCCTGGTCAACGAACCAGTTTTGATGATCAGGAGATCGATATTTTAGGTTACGAATTTATCTTGCAGAAGATGGAGATTTATGATGAGTGATAAACCTTACCTGCTTACTGATGACCAAATTATTAGTTTTGTTATTCATGGGTATCATATTGTAGAAGTAGATTTTCCCGATGGTATCAACNAGATGGTTTACGATGAAATTAGTCAGCTCGAAAATAATCCGGGCGATGGTATTCTAGATGCTGTACCAAGGTTATATCAAGTTTACGATCATCCCCAAGTGCGTGGAGCACTTGTTAGTTTATTGGGTAAAGACTACCAGATGAGTGGTCATAGACATTGTCATATTAATCCCCCTGGTTCTCGTAGCCAATCGTGGCATCAGGATGGTGTTAATCAGCGGCATCATCAGGTTCGAACAGTTTTAGCGATGTATTATCCTCAAGATGTAACGATGGATTTAGGNCCAACCGTGATTATGCCGGGTACCCATTTCCGAAATGCCCCTACGGACTTTATGGCAACCTATGCTAATCTTCGTGATCAAGTTACTTTAACTGTAAAAGCTGGTACGATTGCTATTACTCACTATGACATTTGGCATGCAGCTGCTAGGAATATTGGGGATCGAAACCGTTATATGCTGAAATTTTTATTCAATCGAGTTAGTGATCCTGTTGAGCCAAGCTGGAACCATGATCCGGAGNAAGTTGNTTCGTTAACTTCCCGTTTTGCTTTTGAACGTGCGTGCCAGTGTTCGCAGTCTGATCACTATAAAGAGCGAGGGTTACGCCATAANATGTGGAATCATNTACTNGGNCAGNGNAATATAAGGANTAGTATGTTAACTTCAAGGCAAATAGATCACTTTNANCAGAAAGGGTACTTGATCTTTGAGNGCTTAATTCCATCAGAGAAAGTAGAATATTATGTTTCTGTTTTCGATCAACTGGTTCAACATGGGAAATCGCTAACTGAACACCAAGNTCATTATGCTCTGGAAATTGACAAAGATCGCAATTTAATTCCGGGGATTCTTCATAAGGTTCAAGGNGTTTGTGTTGAAGAACCTCGTATCCTTCAGTTAGCCAAAGAGCCTGNNATTCTTGACCGAATNCANTGTTTGCTTGGCCCCGATATAGATATCTTCGGTACCAAATTCTTCCCCAAGCTGCCTCAGGTAGGNCATTCCGTTTACTGGCATCAAGACAATTTCTACTTTGGAACGACATCTGACCAGATTATAAGTTGCGGTATATATTTGCAAGATACTGACAGAGAAAATGGTTGTCTGCGCATTATTCCCAGNAGCCATTTACGAGGTGCNATTTTTAGTCATCACCGNGACCCCACNACGCATGGCAGCTGGGCAGAAATTGATGACAGGGAAGCNATTGATGTTGAGATGTCAGCAGGGACTGTGGCTGTTTTTTCCGCTAACCTAATGCACGGTGCGTATGACAATAATAGTGAACGTAGCCGTTATAGTACAGCTTGGCACTATATCCCTGGNNAATTACAGTTGGAACAGTTTCCTCGCGGTGGTTACNAGGATCGACACATTGTTCTTGGTNATTAGNTTTTAGGAGNAAGTNAATGTNANCANACAAGCAAATAGATCAATTTCATGAGCAAGGGTACCTAATCCTTGAAAAACTAATTGATGGNAAAAAACTGGACTGCTACATTTCAATATTTGATGAACTTGTTGATCGGAGTAAATCTGTACCGATTGGCACACCGCATTGGTCGTTTGAAATTGATGCAGACCGACAACAAAATCCCGAGTTGCTCCACAAGGTTCAAGGTGTATGCGTTGTTGAGTCGCGTGTTCTAGAGATTGCCAGNACCCCGATGATTCTTGATCTAGTNGAGAAATTGACAGGTACGGACATCGATGTCTTCGGCACCAAATTTTTCCCCAAGCTGCCTCATGGTGGAACATCAGTCATGTGGCATCAGGATAATTTCTATTTTGGNACNACCTCCGATCAAATTGTGAGTTGCGCTATATACTTTGACGATACTGATCGAGAAAACGGATGCTTGCGTGTNATTCCCAAAAGNCATCTTCACAAAGAAATNGCAACACATAATAAGAACCCNTATGGTTATGGGCANTGGNCTCAGATTGATGAATCACAGGCNATNGATGTAGCTGTTCCNGCTGGTACTGTCGTTTTNTTTTCATCGAACTTACTCCATGGCACATANGAAAATAAGAGTGAACGTAGCCGTTACAGTACAGCTTGGCATTACATTCCAGCAGATCTNTCANTGGAACGTTTCCCGCGTGTTGGATATNGCGACCGANATNCCGTTCGTGGCAANTAGTGTAAAGGGGAAAGTACAATATCTCCGGACACAGCCTTACAGAAAACGGAAACAATTAATTCGAAATGGTCATTNTATTACTAGTGATATTTCAGCGGGAAATTTCCNATAGGAACTCAAAGATGAATCGGACCGATTTCTAGGTTCAATNGAACAACCNCCGCTGAAAATGTCAGAGATCTGATCTCTAGCTTCAAAGAAGCGANAATCAACTAATAAGCTGTTTTTGTATTGTAAGCATATGATACCAATGCATTGCTAACACCAATACTGAACGAGGAGCTAAAACCCTATAAGTAACGAAGAGATGATTGCCAGCTTNGATTACTACAACGTTATTTGGGATTCNCCCAGTCGAGATCACAACGGTTCAATGCCAATNGGTAACGGNGACATTGGTTTGAACNTTTGGTGTCAAGAAGACAGGGATCTAGTNTTCTATATTGGAAAAACTGATGCTTGGAGCGAAAATGCACGGTTNCTTAAACTTGGNCGTATTAGAATCCAAATTAGTCCCGAGTTTCTTGTCAACAACTGTTCTTTTCAGCAGNTATTNAACCTCCGNAAATGCGAAATTGTAGTTCGCCTCGGNCAACANCCAACNGAAATCGTGTTNCGGATTTGGGTGGACGCAAACCAACCGGTTATCCGAATCGAAGCANATGGNGATCATCCGTTTGANATTCAAGCCCACTTAGAGGTNTGGAGAAACNAAGATCGATTTCTTGAAGAAAACGAAATTCATAGNGCCTATGGNCTGAGTGGATCACCNGAAAGTNTAGTTGTTNATGCAGACACNACNATAACTGACCAAAANAAGGTNATTTGGTATCACCGCAACTGTCGATCGATATGGGCGGAGACGTTAGCACTCCAAGGAATGGAAAGCTGGCTTGATCAAGGCAACGATCCTCTTCAAGATTTGACCTTCGGCGGACTTATCCAAGGAGAAAATTTCGCCAACTCTGACGGAACCAGCCTCAAATCGACAAAACCAGAAAAACATCATTTAGTTTCCATTCATCTGTTAACAGCTCAAACAGTTACACCGCAGCAGTGGATCGATCAACTCCAAAAATTGTCTCACCAAACCAATTTAATCTCGTTAAACCAAGCGAGAAAAGCACATCAAAAATGGTGGACAGATTTCTGGAATCGGAGTTGGATTTTTGTCAGCGGCGATGAATTTGCAGAAACGGTGACACGCGGATATATCTTGCAACGATTCATGACTGCCAGTGCCGGACGAGGTAAGAGTCCAATTAAGTTCAACGGCTCCATTTTTACCGTCGATGCCCTGCTGGATGGGCAAGATTACGATGCAGACTACAGGAATTGGGGAGGACCCTACTGGTTTCAGAACACTCGTCTCTCCTACTGGCCGCTGCTAGCTTCCGGTGATTTTGATATGCTCCAGCCTTATTTCCAGATGTACATAGACGCCATGCCACTGGCTAAAGCGAGAACACTACGTTATTTTGGACATGACGGAGTGTTTTTTCCAGAAACGATGTATTTCTGGGGTNCATANCCTCAAGACAACTACGGTTGGCCGAACCAACGTACCGNCTTGCCAGTTCATACCACTACCAACCAATATATACGTTATGAATGGCAAAGTGGTTTGGAACTCCTCACCCAGATGTTAGATTACTATGCTATTACCCATAACGATGGCTTTCTATGTTCAACCTTATTGCCAATTGCTGAGGCCGTAATCACTTTTTATGATCAACATTATCCAAGATCCAGCCAAGGAGAACTCCGGATTGAACCTGCGCAAGCCCTGGAAACTTATTGGGATTCGGTTAACCCAATGCCGGAAATTGCTGGGTTACGCTTTGTTCTTCCCAAATTACTTGTTTTGCCGACAGATTTGATCAGCCACCAACTTAGAGAACAGTGGACTCGGCTTCTGTTGGAAGTTCCAGAACTGCCAACACGTCAAATTGATGATCAGGTAGTTTTGTCTCCAGCCAGTGAGATTGGACCAAAGAACAATCAGGAAAACCCAGAATTATATGCTATCTTTCCATATAGGCTGTTTGGTGTCAGTAAGCCTCATATAGAGTTAGCGCGCCAAGCCTTTACACACCGACAACATCGTGGAAGTCACGGATGGTATCAAGATGACACGCAAGCGGCATTTTTGGGTGAGACTGATCAAGCTTACAACTACATCGTCAACCGTTTTCGTCAAAATCATCCCCAAAGTCGTTTCCCTGCATTTTGGGGACCTAATTTCGACTGGTTGCCAGATCAAACGCATGGTGGAAATGGCATGATGGCCCTCCAGACAATGCTGATGCAAACAGAAGACCAAAAGATCATACTTTTTCCCGCTTGGCCTCAGAATTGGAATGTTGCCTTTAAATTGCATGCTCCACTCAATACAACAATTGAGGGTGTTTACAATAACAGGAAACTGGAACATCTCTCAGTGACTCCCGAAGCACGATTTAAAGATCTCGCTCAAATGGCCCCAGAATAACTTTGAAGAGTGTCGCTTATCAATGTAAATGTTGGGAATTCCATGTTTAATTGGATTTGTGCACTGGAATTAGATCAAGATCGTCAAATCATAGCGGGCAGTGAAAAAGCGCTGTCCGATGCTGTTAGGCGGGGGGCTGATCTACGAGTTGGAACTACTTTTCGTCATAATGAGCATATTGATACTGATTCAACCAATACTGAATTGGTGCGAGAGGTGATGGATTTTCGTATCGTGTATCTACTCAAAGATTACTGGGTGGCCGGAGTTCAGAATCTGCGTATGCCTGTGTCACTCAGAAAAGGATTCGGTCCGCGAGAATCGATGTCCTTCTTTCTATACAATCAGGATGGACACCAAGCGATTGCCCGTCCGTATCTTGACGGTCGAGTTTCCACAGGGTCAATTGGGCCGTCACCAACAGATGATCATTGGGGCATGCCCAAGTACCATGAACTAGACCGATGGGATGTGGATACCAATGCGCCTTCTAGCAATTTTATTTATGCCTTCGATGTATACCGTTTTTTTGTTTGCGATCAGTGGGAAGAAGTATACGCGCACGATGCTGATGGTACCCCACAGTACGGTTCAATTGAAACCCTAGCTGATGCGTCAATGGAAGGGTGTGAGGTTAAGGTATCTATTAGCGGGTTGTGTTGCCGTTTCAATACAGTTGATGACACAATGGAACATGAAGTTTTTGTTCATGGGGGTTCCTGTTATTATTACACTGAAGAAAAACATTTCACTGTTGCTGCTCATCCATTGGTNTGTGTTAGACCCAATATTCCCTTGCGTTATGCCAGCCGNTCATGGGATTTCGGTTGGATTAACCCCAGNAGTGATGGTAACGTCCACTGTTGGTTGTGTGATCCCTACACACTCAAATTCCGTCGTGAACNAGGACATTANGCTATGCGCTGGTTCATTAGTAAATCGCGATGATTTTTTAACAGAGTTGGAAGATAACTGCCTACAAACAACAACAGAGGTTCAATAAACAGTGAAAACGTTAACAGATAAGATCTTTGACAGTTGCCGATTTCATTTTGATGATATCGTAGCGGTCCGAAGGGATATTCATATGTATCCTGAAACTGACTTTAATGTTCATAGAACCGCAGATATTGTTGCGAACCAACTGAAAGAACTGGAATTGCAGGTCAAAACAGGTATTGGAAAAACAGGAGTGGTTGGTGACCTTGAAGTTTCAGGTGCAACAAAGCGCATCGCGCTAAGAGCTGACATGGATGCGTTACCTATGCAAGANCTCAGGAATTCCCCNTACAAATCCAGGATCGATGGAAAAGCACANATGTGTGGTCATGATGCCCATACAGCCATGCTGATTGGCGCAGCCAAGGTAATCAGCCAGTTAAAGTTTGAACTTAANACAAACGTAAGATTCATTTTTCAACCAAGTGAAGAGAAGTTTCCCGGCGGTGCGCCTGTNATGATTAAAGATGGTGTTCTTGATGGAGTTGATCAAATCTATGGCTTACATGTATGGCCTCTGCTAGAAAGCGGGCAGTTCGCAATTTGTCCTGGGCCTGCTTTTGGACAACCTGATGTTTTTGAAATCGAAATCANGGGCAAAGGTGGACATGCTGCATTTCCTCANCTAGCGANNGATCCTATTNTAGTNGGATCCCAATTTGTGTCGATGTTACAATCGATTNCATCCCGAAATGTGGATGGACTTGAATCTGTGGTCATAAGTGTTACGCAATTTCATGGTGGTACAGCCGATAACGTGATTCCNCAAACAGTGAAACTGTCGGGAACAGTACGGACTTTAAAAAAAGAAGTTCAAGTTAAGGTTCAACAGAGAATTGAAGAAGTGCTTGCTGGTATCACCTCTGCCCATGGAGCAACCTACAACTTTTCTTATCAGGAAGGGTATCCGGTGACATACAATCATGAACGGTGTGTGACTGAGGCCTTAGCAGTGACAGAAAAACTTGTAGATGCGAAAGAGATCTTCTACCCATACTCTCCAATTCTAGGTGGTGAAGATTTTGGTTATTATTCGCAGAAGATCCCAGCTTGTTTTATCTTTCTGGGAGCTGGGAACAAAGCAAAAGGAATTGTTAATATGTGTCATGATCCTCGATTTGATATTGATGAGAAATGTATGATTTATGGTATGGCAGTACACGCCAGCCTAGCCTTCAATTGAACAGAGACATNTGAATCAGAGTAAACTGTTCTCATTTAATTCCTATAGTTTAAGAGGTGAAAAATATGANCGGCCTCGATCGAGAAATCGTAAAAACGGCGCGTGAGAATGGTGTTGGAATTGCNCACAATCTGCTAACAGAAGAAGAACTAAGCTTGGGACGAGAGGCTTTCGATCAAGTCTATCTCGATTTGGATAAAGGCCCCGGCAAACCAGGAACACGAGATAGTATTTGGGGGGAGGAGTTATTAAAATCCGCTGCTTTAGAACGACTGTTTTCTCACCCATATATCATATCTATAATTTCAGGGATTCTGGATGAGTCGCGCCCCTTTTTGCAAAAGATGAAGACCAATCGGTATACCCCCTTTCACCANGGCGTTGGCCGGCATACAGACGGGAAACTGGGCGAACTCTCTCCACCATTTTCCATGGTATCGACTCAGGTATTCCTTGANGATATAGAAACCGATTCAGGTGCTTTAATTTATGTTCCTAGGTCTCACATCCTGCACTATGAGTCAGCCGAGAATCCTGATTATCAGCCTCCAACTAAGGAACAGATTCAAGTGGGCGGTTATGTTCCTATAGAATTGAAAGCAGGGAGCGTGATTTTTCGGTTGCCTGAGGTTTGGCATGCAGTCAATCCAATCCACCACCTAAGACGATATGTTACAGGGACATACACTAGTCGTGACCGTCTCAATGCATCGATGACTGAGAACGTAGATNANGTTGTACAGTCCCGAAAANAAATTCCAATTGATACTATCCCNNCAAACTTGCGTCAATTNTGGCAATTTTAGTCGGTTNATATCACGTGGACCTTGAAACAACAGTTCGAAAAGAAACTGTCACCAGAAAATGGGGAAATGAGGATTTAATTGATTATGTGCATTTACAATTTGTTTTCCTTTTTTGGCGTTTCTTTTAGAGGCCTAAAAGGTCCAGTCCCATTAGGATACCTACCAATGGAACTGTTTTCTATTTGATTGCCGAATTCAACCAAGCTTAGTATCTGGTTGACACCTCTGCTAGTATCAACCAGCATCACTGTCTCCCCATTCTTTGAGAGTTTGAAATTCGTATGTAGTCCGGGGTGGTCTGTCTGATCTTCATCTGCCCAAACAATAAGGTAACTGCCGGCCGGTATTTTGGCATTTTTTGGGAAGGTCCACTTGAGCGGATTCTCTTTGTTGTCACTGAGGCACATTCTTGATAAGCTGATTTCTTTATCACTTCGATTATAAAGTTCAATCCAATCATCATATTTACCTTGAGGATCACGTAACCTGCGGGAATTGAATGCCATTATTTCATTAATGACAATGGGAGGATTATTCGCTGTTAATGGCATTATGTGGTAGCTAAAGGCCCCAAAATCAGCTTTAGTTGGAAGGAAAGCTGTGGTTCCCAATGAAGATAACACTCGAGCTTCAACATAATAATAAACTTTTGTACCTATAGGAAAAGGAGGGATCTCACCCAAATATACATTGTTATTGTTTTCACTTGCCGACATTATAACACTGTCAAAAGGAACGTTATAATTGGAAGCATAGTGTAAAATGACATTATCCAGCTTTACCTTGGTTTCAACTACAGCTTTGATCAGTACCTCTTCTTGCGGTTGAGGAGGGGATTGGAGCAAAACTGATTTAATGACAGGTACTTCTTTATCAATTTCAGGATGACTGAGGAGAAACTGACGACGTTCCTCAATGAACTGTTTAAAACTTGGAGACCTGTGTCCACCACGACCTCTCCCAAAACGAGGAGGTCCTCCCGATAAGTCAGCGGGTGGATCATCACGATCATCTTTGTTATCAAGCCCATCTCGATTACTTGAACTCTCCTCTTCACTATAATCTTGATCTTGACTGTTAATGAAAGCCTGATAGGAATATAATTTTTTGAGGTCCGCTTTCACCGTGGCATCGATCAGGGATTGATACTCCTTAATAATGGGCTCAAGAATGTCCCAGTCCAACCATTCATCAATGATGGTTCGTACATGAGCAAGATAACGTGCTCGAAGGTGAGGAACGGATAGTAGTCGACTAATTACGGGTAACATTTCATTATCTTCGTTGGCAACGGGGCTCAACATTCGTTGGTTATCAAAATATATGTTAGGGCCTCCTCCTCCCGCATAACCAAATGTTTCGTTGTTATCGTGAGATACCAGATGGAAACGACCTTTTGGGTCAAGATAAATATTATAGTCGGCCCCTCTACCAATATAACCGTCACCGTCGATAAATACATTATCCAAAGCAATAAACCAAAGTGCGCCATCAATGTTGAAGATAGGACGCAAAGCATCTTCAAGTTGGTCATTAGGCGTTTGATCAAGAATTTTACACAGGTGAATCAAATCCTGCCAAGCATTCTGCGGTACGGTTTTGGTCTTTAATTGATAAGCGGCTTGATAATCACTGATATCCGGTCCATTCCAGACTAAAGAACCACCTCGACTACCTCTTCCAGGGGAAATCTTCCAGCGGACACCATCTTTGGTTTTAAACCAATCCTGAAGAAAATCCTTATTGAATTGTTGGATATTGGGGTATATTCCCCAGTTTTCACCGTTAATAACGAGCCGAATAAAGTTGGCTTTGGGGGCAGGTAAGTATTGGCGTGAAATTCTGGAGTAAAGTACTTCACGAATAAAGGAGGGATCTGAAGCAGAGTTCAAAAGTTTGAGCGTTTTATAACCGTAAAGGCGTTGACTTTTATGATCATAATCAATAGCAATGTTAAAGGATTTTTTCTTTGAATCTTGGGTCATTCGGTAAGATGAGTTTCCTCGAAAACTAATACCAACTGAGGCATAGAGTTTTCCATCCACAATCAAGTCAGCAGGAATATCTACTCCGGTCCGGTAGAAATCACTCAACTCCGCATACCAATCAGCATTGGGAAAACGAAGATATAAAGTTCTCAGGGTCTTTTCGTCATATAAACCGACTTCTGTTTTCGGTGCAGATTGTTGGCTAGTCTGTAATTCATTTTGTTCACTCGGTTTTTTTTCTGACTCTGAAGTGATGCCTTCACTCTGTTCCCCTCGAATACTTTGTACGTATTTACGAGCGGAGCTTCGTTCGTCTCCTTCCAGCTTCCCATTTTGATCAGTGTCGAACCGATCAAATAATTCTTTACTATCGATTGGTGGAGTCATACCCCTACCACCTCTAGGGCCAGCGAAACCACGACCACGGCGCATACCTCTCAAATCCTCACGACTCAATTTTTGTCCGGTGAAGGTTTCGAGAGCAATAGCTTCGAACATTACCTCTTTCTCTTCTTGACTGAGCTTGGCATCTCCATCAGTATCAAAACGATCTAGATCTTNTTGGTTTAGGTCCGGATCACCTAATGGGGTTTCTTTCTGGGCNCTCGACATTATTGTNACTGATACAAGAACTGCTGTAAAAACTAGAATNCTGATTTTTTTGACTAACATTTTGGGTTTTCTCATTTCAGGTAAATATTTTCTATATCTTTGACGATCGTACTCNTCTATTAGACATATNTAGACAGTTATTGTTCGGGANATTTTTCTCTNTTATTTGGGGCTCTAGCGCAAATTAGGTACATTGAGCACTTGACGTTTTTATTCGAAGTTGCACGTGCTTCCGGAATGATCAAGCAATTTGCCAAGCATAATAATGATTCCCTTCACAATTTCTGATATAATCCCATCCACATAACTCACTGGGNAAACAGATAACATGATAGAAAGAAGTACAGTTGTGGCTCTGATTGGCGATCGTTATCATAATTCGGACTATATNCGAACAGCGTTGGGAAAGACACTGGTACGAGACCTAGAATTGACAATTGATTTTACCGATGAGGTTCAGAGTTTGAATTCAGAAACCCTGAATAATTANAGGATGTTAATTATCTTNCGNGATGCGATGATTTGGCCAAACGGTTATGACACATCCTCAGCCTTTAGTAATCCTCCCTTANCCAAATACGAAAATAAACCTGTTCACTGGATGACAAAAGGGCAGGGACAAGCCGTCAAAGATTTTGTTAACACAGGAGGTATGGCTCTTTTTTATCATAATACCACCTATATCGCTGCTGGGAACGAGATATTCCAAGATGTTCTGGGAGCGACAACGGAAGGTCACCCTCCAACACGGCCGTTCAAAGTCCGAGTCACCAATCCAGATCATCCTATAATGCAAGGTGTCAACGATTTCATTGTTACCGATGAACAGCATTTTATGACACTAGATATCGACCCAAAATTTGTCTTTATGGAAAGTATAAATGAAGATGGTCTGACACATCAAAATATGGGTGCCTCTTGTTACGCAGGGTGGGCTTATGATTACGGTCAAGGTCGGGTATGCTATCTTGCTCCCGGACACACCATTGCGGCTCTATGGAATCCAGAGTATGAAAAGATTCAACAAAACGCAGTCCGTTGGCTGATGAAACAAATCTAGCTGTTTATTAACTAAAGGAGAATTCGGAATCGTTATCAATTCCCGACACAGTTTTTCTTGGTATCTAAAAAGCGTTAAGTGTAAATATTATCTGCTTAAATCAATGCTAAGCCGAAACGAGATATCTTGATTCCACACGCTACTGATATCAGAAAGATTGCTGCTACTTTACTTGTTGTACCATTATTTAATCATCATCCCAAGCTTTATCAGCAACTGATGTGAAATTGGTTTTATAGCGAAAAATAGTGTATTGATCTTAAATAGCTAGGAGAAAATAAATGGATCGAAAAGCGAAAATTTCGTTGGTTAGTTTTCCTCCTTTATCAAGCGATAAATCTGATCGATTAAACAAAACATTGGTCAGAATGGGGCAGTATATCGATCATGCCGCTGAGCTGGGAAGTGATCTGGTCGCTTTTCCGGAAATCTGCAACTATCTGGGTGACAAGGATCCATGGCAATTTGAACCACTTGATGGGCCTACGGTAACTGCCATGTCGCAAAAGGCTAGGGAGCATAGCCTCTATGTGGTTTGCCCACTAGGAACCATTGAAAATGGGAACAGGTATAATAGTTCCGTTTTGATCAATCGAGGTGGTCAGATTGCTGGTGTCTACCACAAAAATTTTCCTACGCATGGTGAACTGGATATCGGGATTATACCAGGAACGGAAGCACCTGCTTTCCAGACCGACTTCGGTCGGGTAGGACTCAGTATCTGTTTTGATATCAATTATTGGGAAGTGGGTTCACAACTGTGCGAAAATGGGTCTGAACTGGTTATATGGTCATCGATGTGGCAGGGGCAACGAATGTTGACCAAGTGGGCAATTGAGTTTGGCTTTTATATCGGGGCGACCTATTCTGGGCAATCCACATTTGTAGATATAGCTGGCCGAGAAATCGTGGCTGTTAATCGCAACATCAGTGATGCAACTGGCAGTTCGCCGGTGACGTCGACCAAATTGGATTTTGATCGGCGCTTACTACACCACGATGAAAATATCGGACGACTACAAAAACTATATCGGAAGTACGGAAGCACCGCCGCCTATTGCGAGTGGTTACCACAAGAGTGCCTGATAGTTTTTGGTTCCCAACTTCCTGATGTCTCAAGCGATGACCTAATCGAAGAATTCAACATCGAAAGCATGCGGGACTACTTGGCACGTGTGCGACGAGATCGCCAGTTGGCTCTTAACCATAAATACTCAGCCAAATCCTCATGAAAATTCAAAACCGAAACTCTAGAGGCAATAAAACAAAGTGCTAAAATGATGCGAATCTAATATCCCTTGTATTTGTCGATAACACTCAATAGCGGTTTGTTGCTCATAAACAATTCTAGACTTTGACAGAAGAGTTCAACCGTCCTGTCCAAACGAACCGGGGACCCCCCCGCAACGTGAGGAGTGATAATAACGTTCGGCATATCCCAGAGTGGGTTGTCTGTCGGAAGCGGTTCTTCCGGGGTGACGTCAAGTCCCGCACCACCAATTAATCCCTCGTTCAAGGCACGAATCAAATCGGAGCCATCCACAATTTTGCCGCGTGTAACGTTAATCAACAATGCATGCTGCTTCATCTGCTGAAAAGCAGGGTAGTTGAACATCCTCTCTGTTTCTTGGGTTAAAGGTGCGCATATAGAGACCACATCCGATTCCTTCAGAAGATCATTGAATCGCCCCATTGGCCAGACAGATTTGACAAATGGTGGAGGTTCCAAGTCTTCTGGATCAACAGCAATCGTCCGCATCTCGAACCCTTGCGCTCGCCTGGCGACTTCGATGCCAGTACCGCCAAGTCCAACGATGCCGAGTGTACGACCGCTGAGTTCCCAAGCGGAATGACGAATTGACATTCGGTTCTCCCATGTTCGTTCACGTACCGATCGTCCTATTCCCCTCAACAGACCGAGTAACAAAGCCCAAGTTTGATCGGCTAGATGAGTACCAACGATACCCTTTGCACTGGTCAGAATCACGTCGCTCTTAACTAACTCTGGAAATAGGACGCCATCCACACCCGCACCGAGAACCTGCAACCATTTGAGTTGTTGAGCTTTTTCAAAAAGAGATAGATTCAAACCGCCAAAAACAATATCTGTATCGATGATTTCTTGCAAAAGTTGCTGAGGATCTTGAGTTTGAACAATCCGAACTTGGTCGGAAATTGACTGAATTTGCTGACAGTGCTTAGCAGTAACAATTGTGTTAATCAAGATTTTCATCTGTTGCCCTCCAATCGTTAGTTCTCCTGTGCAGGAACCTGAATCCCAGCACATGGAAAGACAGCTACTTTAGGGTTTTTAGGTAACTTTTCAGCTAGCGCTTCTACCAACGTACTCCACTGGCGAAACAGAAGATCACTGGAATGCTTTTTATAGAAATCATTAACTGGAAAATGTTCAGAACAAACCAAGAGCTGATCTGCAGAATGAATCTTTGGTTCTNTAAAAGCNATCGGTTCCTGACTTGATTTTTGGTCAACAAAACGGGCATAGTCTACTTGATCAAAAAGACCATGATAACAAATACCGTCACAGGCTGGATTAATAGCAACTGTGTAATTATTAGTGAAGTGATTTTTCGCCCACAATGCTTTGGTAGTCTGAATCGGATCTGAATCCAGTGGGTAACAATTCAAGACCAAAAGATCTGTTTCCTGACTGATTTTTTTTGGAATTTTCGTTCCATAGGTTTCCAAAGCCAATTTTGCCCCCATACGATGGGCCTTGACATAATCACCAACAAAAACCCCTGCTACCTCCCGCTTGCTATTAATAACAACGTTAACAATGACGTCAAGACCAAGGATTCCTGCCACCGCTTCAGCTGCGTCTCGATGATCTGGATTACCACTTTGCCTCTCAATAACAGCATGACCGCGTGACGGACAAAAGGTATGGAAATAGAACATGGTGGCGAACCCCGCAACACCTGGCACAATCAACTTGGCCCCGCCACCGAAACCAACAGATCCATGCGGATAAATACCTCCCAAACAAATCTTCAAATCTGCATCTGCCACCACGCGATTAATATATATCGGCATACCACTAGGAAGATTACCAAATCCTCGAAGGTCTCCTGACATAAAATCGTGACAAGTTACTTGGTATTCTCTGGCAATATTTGCACCAACCTTTTTAGCGATTTCTTCAGGGGTCAGGGCACGGTGCGATCCACCACCTACAACAAAACGTATTTCATCCTTGGGGATATCTCTCAACTCTTGCAAAAGGAAAGGAATAATTTCTGCCACCGGAGTGGGACGACTAAGATCATCAACGACAATAACAGCATTTTTTCTGCCAGCTGCTATTTCCGAGATACGAGGTGTGCCAATGGGTAGGGATAAAGCTTCTTCAATTTCAGTTGCTGTTAACTTTGGAGCATCCTGAGGAGTGACAGTATTGACTTCCCAACCTTCAGGAAACCTTAATGTGATCCTTTCATCCCCATACCAAGCTTTTGACTGCATCTTTGCATAGTTTATGGTTGACATACAAATTTCCTTTATCCCTCCAATTTTGTTAATGATTTTGCAGCTAATTTTCGTCTCAGGTTAGTTGTTCGACGCGAAGAAAATCCTCCGCAGTTTGTCGTCCTTCTTGATAAATTTCCTTCAACTTAAAAATATCCGAAGCCGTGTAATTGGGTGGCTGAGGAGTAATGATTTGTACTCTGTCATCTTTGGGAAAATGAATTTGCTGATTTGACAGGTAAATTCTGAGAACACGCTCAAACACATGTTTGACGTTATTTACTTTCCAATTTGGTTTATGATCAGAAAGTGCGAAATCTGCTTTCAGGCCACTAGCGACATCCACTCCAATAATATTGTTTCCCGAATACTGTCTAATCGCGTCATCCAGAGGGAAATTTTGTGATAATCCTCCGTCAACTAACCATTTTTCCTCTACAGGATGAAAGTAAGGGGCAAATAGGACAGGTACGGAGATTGAGGCTCGAATTGCGTCTACTAGACTTCCTTTTACAATTATCACCCTTTGACCATTGGAAAAGTCTGTTGCTCCAACAGCCAAAGGGACTTCTAAATCCTCAATTTTCTGGTTTCCCAGATATTTACCAAACAGCTTAATTATCTTGTCTCCTTGGATCAAACCAAACCGGCTTTTTGAAATATCAAACATGGTTGAAAAAATATTCGTTTTCTCAACAATCTCCCAAATTTCATCTGCACTGTAACCTACGGCAAGTAGGCTGATAATAATAGATCCAGCTGAGACACCACTGTAAAAATCGAATTCATATCCCTGTTTTTCCAGAATCTTAACAACCCCAATATGTGCTGCACCAAGAGCGCCTCCTCCTGAAAGGACTAAAGCCGTTTTTCGTTTCTGACTAGTTACAATAACAAGCTATCCAGACATTTAAAATTCAGTTATAAAACCACGGATACTAAGGTTTCCAAACTATTTCTGATAATTCCCATGAATGGAGAATCTCGATCGGTGGGAGTACGCCATCTGGTCCATGCCATTTCCCTGCAAAAATATACATAATGCGCTTTGAACCAAGTGCGAAGCAGATGACTTTCCCCGATTGTTCTTCTACACCCGGAGAACAATTTGTGTCCAGCTGATTACCGTAAACTTCGTGATAAGTAGAACCTAGATTAGCTCCCAACTCATTTTTTACTATTTTGTTCTTGATTTCGACGCTAAATATGNGTTGATGATCANTAGTCGGATTAATAACTAATATATCCTGGNTATTTTTTCTAATACGGAATATTGGAAACAGTTCACCTTCAGTACTACTGGTGTCTTTGACAATATCGAAATTTGGAAACAACTGCTGGATTCTGTCTTCCCTGAAAGGCGTATCAGGTTTAAGCTTTCCTAAATGTGCTTCAGAAACAGTCAATTGGGTTGTCGTATCAGCTGGTTCTTGCAGGAGTTTGTTAATTTGAGCCTTCAATTCTTTATAATCCTGTTGACATTGCTGATGGGATTTACCTCCTCCTTGGTGGTATCCATCTCCTTGATGAATGTAACGGATTTTTCTTTTTCGGCCAATTAAGAAACTGGAGGGTGACTGATTATACATTTTTGCGTCCAACCAGTATTTTTGTAGTATTTTCCCTTCTATATCTATGGCCGTTGGAAACTTCACCCCTAGCTGATTTACAGTTTTAGCGATCCTATCAAGAGTTTTGTAATGGGATGGTTTCGGATGGTACATACCAATAACAAGAAAGTCTTCTTGGGTGAAAAGTTGGTGGAGCTCATGTAGTGCTGCGAAACTATGCTTGCAAAACGGACGAACTGCAGTCCACCATTGAATCAGTAGTACTTTGTTTGCAAGATTATTGAGTTGTAATGGATCGGAATTGATCCATCTCAGTTTGCCCCAATCGGGAGCTGGTTTCCCAATAAGTCCATCTCCTTTTTCGGCAGTCGTTTGCTGATGGGTTGCTAATAAAGTGTACAAAATAATGGTGTAAAGTATCTTTCTCATTGCTGAAAACTTGATTCCAAAATTAATTAAAATTTTGTTTTTCGAAGTGGTTCGGGCTGTAACCAGCCGATGATATCAATTAGGTTATTTTGTTTATCTTGCATTGGAATCTCAATTACAGCTGGTGAGTTCGCTGCCAATGCTTCCTTCAGGATTCTCTCGAAGTTCTCTAAATCGTCTACTCTGGCTGTATAGGCGCCAAATGACTTTGCGAACTGGATAAAATCGGGGTTGTATAGATCAGTATCAATTGTTCGACCATCACAACCTTTTCGCTGAGAGCCTTTAATTGCGGTTAAGGCACCATCATTAACAACAACCGTAACCACATTAACGCCGTACATCATGGCTGTAGCCAACTCTGAAACCCCCATCATGAACCCACCATCACCAGCAAAACAGACAACAGGTTTGTCAGGGTGAGCGATTTTGGCACCGATGGCGGCGGGGAATGCGTAACCCAAAGTAACCCCAATACAGGGATAGAGAAAAGTCTGTGGATGACTAACAGGAAACTCGGTGAATGAGGCATAACCAATTGAGTGAACATCGACTGCAACAATAGCGTCTTCAGGTAGAACCCGACGGAGCTCAGGCAGAATCGGCAAACGGGGTTGCTTAGCGAATTCTTCTCGGATTGAAGGCAAAACATGGTCCCAATCATTTTTGCTCGTTTCAATTTGGTCAGTTAACGCTTGTAAGCTTGATTTTAGGTCTCCAGTAATACCAAGGTCGCATTGATACTCCCGGCCAATTTCTGCAGGGTCTTCATCAATCTGGATCAGCGGTCGTGGCGGTTCAAAAGACCAGTTTCTAGTATCAATCGAGGTGAAACGGCAACCAATGGCCAAGGTACAGTCCGCCACTTGCATGGCTTGTTTCGCTTGAAAACCACTGATATTTTGAAGTGCAAGAGGATGACCTTCATTTAACGCCCCTTTAGCACATCTTGTTACTGCCACCGGAGCATTCAGCTTTTCCGCCAGATTCTGCAACTCATTCATAGCATAGGAATGAATAACTGCGGATCCGACCAGTATGATCGGTTTGGATGCTTGTTCCAACTGTTGAATCACTGATTGGATATCATCCATCTTCGCCGGTTCCTTAGAGTGTCGTTGGACACGATTGGGTATAGTCACTCCACTTTCTCCAGTAATGACATCCATGGGAAACTCTAACATTGTGGGCCCCGGACGTCCTGTTCTCATCGCCTGGAACGCGTTTTCTACAACAACCGGTATATCTGCTATCGTCTCAGCAATGGCACAGTACTTGGTAATAGGTTCGAAAAAACGCATCTGGTTCAACCCATGAAACATTTTGCTAGGATCCCTAGCATAGAGACTTGAATCACTTTGACCGGTGATCAACAAGACGGGTACACAATCGGTGAATGCTTCAAGTAAACCAGTTGAAGCATTGCTAGCACCAGGACCGGGAACTGTTAGTGCTACGCCAACCTCTCCTGAGGAACGGGCATAACCGTCCGCCATCAGGGTAGCAGCATTTTCATGACGTACCAAATAGTGTTTGATTGTATCTGATCCCCGACGAAGCAAGGAATCGTAGATCTGTATATTTTGTGTTCCTGGCATGCCAAAAATATGTCGGACACCTTGTGCTTTTAGGCACTCAATTAGTATATCTCCGCCCTTCATTGGTCTGTTCTCTCCGATTTCTATCGATTGGATTCTAAATTCGGATGATAATAATTATAGCAAAACTATGGGTAAGTATCAATTGGGGAGAATATTTGTAATTTGTTTCTGTGTTTCTATCTGGTTTTATATTGTAATGGCTATTGCCGTATTGTATGATGTCGCTCAATATATAACTGAATCGTACGATAGTTTCTCTACAGCGTTCAATTATGTTTTTATGATTTAAAAGGAAAGCTAATTATGATCTACGAATTACGAACCTATCAGGTTGTACCGGGGAAAATGCAAGAGCTCAACAGGCGTTTTGATGATATTACGATCCATTTATTTAAGAAACATGAAATCCAAGTTGTTGGTTTTTGGGAAACGGCCATTGGTGAAGCTACCACGACAGAACTAGTTTACATGTTAGCCTTTGAAGATTTGGCCCATTATCAGCGCGCATGGGACGCGTTTATCGCCGACCCAGAATGGCAAGATGCCAAGCAGCAATCCGAAGTTGACGGTGTTCCTTTGGTAAACGTCGCTGGTTCCAAGATTTTGGAACCAACCTCTTACTCCCCGATGCAATGATTGTTTTGATTTAACAAGTGATCTCAATGCCTCAATCTCTTAACGAAGGTAAATGTTGAGAGCTTCTTTAAATTTAAACTCAATACGCATAGGCAACACCCTAGACTCTTTTTTTACCATGAGATTTACTGGAACTAATTGGGATTGTATTGGATGAAATTGCGGCTAGCATCTTCAATATTACTAAATTCTCCGATGGCAACAGCAGAGCTTAACGCTGCTCCTACGGCGGTTTCCTCAGTATAAAGTGGTGTTTTCAGGGGGGCTGAAAAGAAATCGGAAACTATTTGGCGCAAGAGCTGGTTTTCCCGGATACCGTTACCTGATCCAATTAGTGATTGACGAGGTTGAATACCACTGATTTCCTTCATTTCTTCGTAGAAAACCACAAACTGTTCAGCTATCCCTTCAATCAAAGATCGAGCCATGTGACCAATGGTGAAATTAGTTGTACTCATACCTTCCCATATTCCGCGCCGATCTGGTTCACGCCGGGATCCAGAGAAGATAGGTTCACATCTTAACCCGTCTGATCCAGCGGCAACTTCAGATGCTAACCGGTTCAGATTAGAGTACAAATTGGGAGTGTCATCTATTCCAAATACGGACATCCCAATATGTTGTACAAAGTCGCGCAATACGCGGTATGATTTGCCTCCGCATAAACCGGCACCAACGAGTAAAAAACCGTCTTGCAGAAAAGGTCGGACATCGAATCCATGAGTTGATAAATGTTTGTCAAGAAAAACAGAAATCTGGCCTCCGGTACCTATGTTGATTAACAGGCTATTGTGATAATCTGATACACTGCCGGCAAAGCTAGCTTGATTATCACCACAAGCAACTGATACTGGTATCCCGCTAGGAATGCCAGTTATGTTTGAAGTTGCCTTGGATATCCCTCCGACTATCGTACATGATGGCTGTATTCTCGGAAATTGGGTTACTAATAGTCCTAAGTTGTGGATAAAGTCTGCGTCCCATGTTCCGGTCTGTAGATTAAATACCCCTGCACTAGCAGCGATGGTTGGATCAGTGACGGGAGTGATACCACACAGTTGTCCTATTAAATAATCGGGGGCGAAGCAGGCAGTTCTATTAGTTAGCGATTCAGGAGCGTTCTGATGCAACCAGAAAAGTGTAGCTGCCATATAGCCTGCGGATAATTGACAGCCAGTTTTCTCTAGATAATATTGACTAGTTTCCTGTATTGCCTCAAGGTACGTCACCTCACCGTAGAAAGGCTGGTTACAACGTTGGTCCTGCCAGCCGATTAGTGGAGAACAAAACCTATTATCTTGGCCAAGTAGTACCATGCCATGCATCTGCCCCGTAACACCAATTGCACTGATATCCATCCGAACCGATTCATCTGCTAAATCTGATAAGACGTTATAAGCTAGTTTAATCATCTGTTCGATATCCCATTCGGAGTATCCTTTGGTTTTATTTTCAGGTGTTGTGATCTCCGAATTGTTTGAGATGTTTCGATGCAACAATACTGCTTTCGATTCGGTATCAAGTATCAATCCTGAAATCGAAGTAGTTCCTAAATCGAGGCCGATGTATTTTCCCATTGTGCTTATGGTTTGATTGTAGTTGGTTTCCAGGTCTTAACTTAAGTGGAAATCGGTTGATTTTTTTTGTTTTGATATAAATTGTTTGGTAGCTTTTCAGAGCAACTAGAGATTCTTAAATGTGCATATGTTTTTTGCCAAATAACTCTTGGGTTGTAGCGTGAAAATTGGTTTTTGCGTAAATACTATCTTCAACTTCTGATATACGTATCATTTTTGTTTTTACATCGATTAAGTCTTTGTGTTGAGCATACGGGATATATGAAGATATTATAT
>NZUQ01000114.1 GCA_002697225.1 Candidatus Poribacteria bacterium | reverse complement strand
GTAAAGGTGCCAAGTAAAAAGATTTTACATTATGCCATACATGGGGCGGATATTGAGCCAAGTATCGTCGAAACTACACACGCACGAACTTACACTTTTAAGATTGCCGATATACCTGCTTTATACAAGGAGCCACTAATGCCGGCAATTCAGGATGTTGCGTATTCGATTACCCTTTCTTCACTTGATTCTTGGGAGAGGTTGATTCAATGGTATTTGACATTAATTCGTGAGCAAGATCAAGCCACTCCAGAAATTAGAGAGAAAACAAAAAAGCTGCTCTCCGGTGCGTTTACTAAAAGAGAAAAGATTAAGCGTCTCTTCTATTTTGTAGCCACTAATATTAAGTATGTAGCGATTGAGCTTGGTATATGGGCCATTAAACCCCACGCAGCATCGCGTATCTTGGAGGAAGGATATGGTGATTGTAAGGACAAATCGACATTGCTTCGTACGATGTTAGCCGTAGCTGGTATTAAGTCTTATCCAGTACTTATTTCTGCTGGAGAGTCAAGGCGTGTAGTTCGCGAGATCCCATCACTTTCTTATTTTAACCATATGATTTTGGCTGTAGAAGAAGAAGGGGACAAGGATTTAATCTGGTTAGATCCAACAGCAGAGACCTGCGCTTTTGGGGATCTCCCCTCCGAAGATCAAGANCGTTGGACTCTTGTACTAGACCTTTNTGNTAATANCTTGGGGCAAAATCGAAAACCATATCGATTTTTGAAAAGTCCTACANCCNCGGCGGGGCGAAATTTGAAGCGAATTAAGACCNAAATTCGTGTGGAGGGTGATTTATCNGTGAAAGNGAGTCAGGAAATAACACTCACAGGGGATTTTAACACTAGAGTTCGAAGCCNATTGAAACATAGTGATGACCNAGAGTTTTTGCGTGAGTTNATGNNTCTCAACAANCGAGCAGAGTTAATTCAGGTNGATACNTCTAATTTGGATNACATGGCGCCTCAGCTTAAAATATGGTTNAAATGGAATTGTGCTGATTATACNTTTGCAATTGGNCGTCAATTTGTATTGAAACTNCCATTGGTTGATTTACCCTATGCNGAACTCATGACAANCNATCAGCGTGTAAATCCAATTTTTCTTGGCAAAGCCTCCGTNTTTGAAGAAAACATTTTTNTCNACCTNCCNCCTCAGTTTCAGATTGAAAGTCTCCCTAACGAGCTCCAGATTCGGAATCAAATTGGTNCCNTGGNTGTTTCTATATCGAAGCAAAGACGANGTGCATCTATTAAGCGTACAATTCAGTTTAATAACCCGGTCATACCTGCGAATCAGTTCANCGAAATGANNGAGATCCTCAAAGCAGCGTCAGGAAAAGAAACCACGCGAGTATTNCTAAACAAAAATNCAAGGAAATGAAAGGAAGAAATGCCNGTAACAGAAGAAATTCAAGCTATTGATNAATTAATGTCTGGGAAAGAAGCAATTTTGAAACAAATGAGAGAAGTAATTGTTGGNCAAGAAAATGCGATAGATCAAATTCTGATGGCATTTTTCGCTGGNGGACATTGTTTATTAGAAGGTGTACCTGGATTAGCTAAGACTTTAATAATTAAGACAATTGCCAATATTCTTGACCTTGATTTTAAGCGAATACAATTCACACCCGACTTGATGCCGACTGATATCACTGGTACAGATGTACTTGAAGAAAATAGAGCTACAGGTCGGCGTGAAATTCGTTTTATCCGNGGTCCTATATTTTCCAATATATTGTTGGCTGATGAGATTAACCGGACACCTCCGAAAACGCAAGCCGCTCTACTGGAGGCAATGCAGGAATTTCACGTAACTGTCGGTGGAAACACGCTAGAGTTAAACAAACCTTTTTTTGTCTTGGCTACACAAAACCCAATTGAACAAGAAGGTACATATCCGTTGCCGGAAGCCCAATTGGATCGCTTCATGTTCAAAATCATTATTGACTATCCTGAAGAAAACGAAGAAATCCAAATTATCTCATCCACAACTGGCATTGAGCAGCCAAATCTTGAATGTGTTATGTCCGGAGAAGACATTATCAAATTTAACCAAGTTGTGCGCCGAGTACCGGTNGCTGAAAATGTTGTCCAATATGCTGTTAAAATAGTACGAGCAACACGCCCCAGAAACGATCATGTACCTGACTTCGTTACCAAGTGGGTGCGTTGGGGAGCAGGACCGCGAGCGGGACAGTATTTGACTCTCGGTGCCAAAGCACGGGCAATTATGCTTGGTCGGTTCAACGCTTCATGTGAAGATATTCGATCTGTTGCTCACGCGGTTTTACGACATCGGATTCTAACAAATTTCAACGCGGAAGCCGAAGGAATCAATTCAGATACCGTAATTAAGATGCTTCTTGAGACTGTAGAAGAACCATCTGCNCAATGGTAAANGGNCCAATTATTAGTTGACGTTTAGGTCATTATTTGATAGAATCTACATNAGAATATGAGTGAGGNAAGTAGTGTTTCTCAACAGCTAGTTTTTGTTTGTGCGAACNTAGTAGGNTAAGAAAAGGAAATGTATATGGTTTGTTTTGCTCCTTNGGTTCTTACCTCCTCTTGTAGTTTGGAAGTAGCCCTATTGTTTCTCTTAGCTGNTTGTTAAATCAGATAAAGGGAGAGGATGCCCACTTTCGCAGGCTCGCGATAGTGGGTTTTTTTGTTCTTAGTATATGATTTGAATCAGTCATCTCTTTCGATGTGATAATCGTGTTATGGTCAATTCGGTTAATTTAATTGGCTATATCATAATTCTATCCAACAGNCAATCTCCGCGGATCGTTGGTAGAATGCGCAACTTTATTGGAAGCATGACCGTTTTATGTATTGCTANTCAGAGGGGCGTTGGTTCAATTGNGGAGAATAAACATTGGATTGTTCAGGATAATTTGAGAATTATGTTTAATTAGCTAGTAAGCAAAATGGTTGTGATCGAAATTCTATTTAAAACTTGAATATTTATGTCAACAAGATAAAAAATGGGCAATTAAGGATAAACAGTGTGATTGAGCTTTACGATACAACTTTAAGAGACGGAAGCCAGGGAGAAAGTGTAGCCTTCTCTATCAAAGACAAGATGCTAATTATTTCTGAACTGGATCAACTCGGCATCCACTTCATCGAAGGAGGATATCCTGGATCTAATCCCAAAGATGTGGATTTTTTTCAACGGGTAAAATCAATGCGGCTACAAAATGCGCAGGTCGTTCCGTTTGGTTCAACCCATCATCCACGTCTTAAACCCAACGAAGATCCGAATTTGATGGCGCTCCTTAAAACTGGGATGCAAACAGTTACAATATTTGGAAAAACTTGGGAACTGCATGCGAGAGATGTTCTACGTATTGGCCCAGAAGAAAACCTTGACCTCATTGAAAGTTCAATTGGGTTTTTGGTAGAGCNTGGATGTGACGTCATTTATGATGCCGAGCATTTTTTCGATGGTTACTACGACAATTCCAAATATGCTATGGAAACACTCAAANCTGCCGTGAGAGCCAAGGCAAAATGTCTGGTTTTATGTGATACCAATGGAGGACGANTGCCGTTAGAGNTACAAGAAGCAATACGTGCTGTGAAGTCAGAGATAAATTTATCACTTGGTATCCATGCACATAACGATTCTGGNGTTGCCGTTGCCAACTCGGTTCTTAGCGTCCAAGCGGGGGCGACACATGTACAAGGAACATTTAACGGATATGGTGAACGATGTGGTAATGCGAATCTTTCGGCTATAATTCCAAACCTGAAATTGAAATTAGGAGTCGATTGTATCAAAGATGAGCAACTTCAGCGTTTAACCAATGNCTCACGGTTGATTAGCGAATTAGCAAATCTACCACATGACGAACGGCAAGCATATGTAGGTAGATCCGCCTTTGCCCATAAAGGAGGGCTCCACACCGACGCGATTCGCAAAAATCGGTTGACCTATGAACATATTGCTCCAGAGGCTGTTGGGAACGAACAGCGAATCCTTGTCTCCGAACAAGCAGGCAGAGGAACACTAATTAAGAAAATTGAGCGTGANTATTCTGGTTATGACAAAGACTCCCCNGAAATTGTTTCTCTTTTTAATAAACTGAAAGAGGCAGAAAATGAAGGATATCAATATGAAGCTGCAGAAGGATCGTTTGAGCTTCTAACTCATAAGATATTCAACGAACATTTGTCTTTCTTTGATCTCCTTGGGTTTCGCGTGATTGTGGAAAAATCCCNGAATGATAGCATACACACAGAAGCAACCATTAAGCTTGTGGATCGAGAAGGTAACATTGTCCATACTGCAGCTGACGGTGATGGTCCAGTCAACGCGCTGGATAACGCTCTACGAAAGGCGTTAGAACAGTTTTACCCTGTATTGAAAGAAATCCATTTAGTAGATTATAAGGTGCGGGTTTTAGATACTAAAGCAGGCACAGGTGCAAAGGTNCGTGTGCTCCTTGAAGCAAGTGATGGAAAGGACANGTGGGGTACGGTCGGNGTTTCCGAAAATATTATCCAAGCTAGCTGGGATGCATTAACTGATAGTATGGAATACAAACTCTACAAAGATCAAAAGCTAGTTGGGACTGATTTGCCAGATCCTACCGTGAAATCAACTAGCAGATAGAAGCACAATCAGGGAAAGTAAAAATGGGATCTTTTCAAGATATTGAAGCCTCCGCTCAAAAAATTATTGAGATATGCGGAAAGAGCCAGTTAAAAAAAAGTGACAAAGATCGTCTGCTCAAGATACAAGCNGAGATGCACGCTAGCATCGAAAACCTTCTAGAATGTGAGCTATGTAGTNGCATCAATAATCTTTTAGTCGAAATCAAAATTAGTGGGGTCAGNGCTAAGACNTGTAGAGACTGTGGTATTAANGCGCTTGAAGCTGGCGAAATCAAGAANACATCATCACGTCGAANATCGAGCACAACTTACAACTCAACAACGNGAGCTAAACNCACTAANAATACAAAACCTGANAAGAAGAGTCTCCCAGAAATCCATACNGAGATTGAGAATCGAACCAATCTCAAAAAGACGGAAATCCGTAAGATTCAAAAGCTAATTGATGAAATTCCAACACCAATGAACNTNACAAACACCATAGACTATATTTCAAGAGAAGTGGAAATTGCAAAGTTGAAAATCGATTCAGATGCTTTGAAAGTAGCCATTAAGCTGATAATGGCATAATTTCAGAGGAGGAATCCATGCCGACGATTCGAATTTTAGCAATCCTGATTTTGATTTCTGTTGGTTCCGNAAGTGCTGTCACCATATCCNTACGTGGCAATGAATCTCAAAGTTCAACTTTTAAAACAGAGATTGGCGAACAATTTAAGGTTGATATTTTTGTTGAACCAGAAGGCGAATCAATTGCCGGATTTGCGATATTCCTTTCTTTCGATAACCGATTTTTAGAAATAGTCGATTCGGATTCTGAAAAAGCGAGGATACAACCTGTAAAAATAAGTCAAGAGGTTCCAGAAAACTGGAGGGTGTTTGATAACGACACCCATGCTGATCCAGGTAACGAAATAGATCTATTTCAAATTGACTATGTCCAAACCTCAGTTGGTGGTGGTGATTTGATTACGGATCCTACTGTTATTGGGCAGGTTACTTTTAAATCCAATTTGGCGACATCTTCAACTTCTGTAGTATTTGATGCTGACGCATCTGTATCACGTATTACTGAGGCTACTGTTGTCAATGCGGAAAAGAATCAACAACAAGTTGTATTTTCGAACATATCATCTGCTGTTATATCAATCGGTGGTGGGCCAATACTCACCAAGACTTTCCCCCCAATTCGTGTTTTATTGGGAAAAAGTGATAAGTCACTTAATCTCAATGACTATGTCACCGATTCTAACGATTCTAATAATGTTCTCACATGGTCAGCTGAAGGTGAGCATATAGCGATTGAAATTGATCAATCAACACATCTAGCAACACTTTCTGTTAGTGATGAGTTCGTTGGTATGACTAAGGTCCTATTCACTGTTAGAGATCCTAAAGGCAATAGCGCTTCTGACATAGTACCTGTCACAGTTGTATCGGCCCCGAAAATTCTGCCGTTTCCAAAGATCAACTCTCGAGTTGGAAAAACTAAGTCGATTAGTCTTAGTAACTATGTAGTTGATCTCGATTCCCCAAATCTTAAAGGGTTAAGTTGGGAAATTAGTCAAGGGTCAAAGCTCCTAGATCTCCAAGTAAGCCGTGGTATTCTAACCATGCGTGGCAAAGCAGTACAAATTGATCCTGCTATTGCAATTGCTTTGAAGGCAACTGATGGAGATCAACACAGCACTATAGCACCGCTCTTTGTCTCTATTTTTTCGGATCAGGAAGCATTAGTAATCAAAAAGATACCAGAAGTTATTGTAACTAATATCGGAAAAATGATTACGCCAGCCATGGGCATAATACTCGACGATTATGTTTTCGATATCGAATTTCCTTCCAATCACATGAGTTGGACATTCGATCGAAATCAGAATTTGATACTTGATATAGATCTGGAAAATCGGAGATTTCATATAGTGAAATCGAAAAATGGTTGGATTGGCGCTGAGAAAGTAACGCTTCGGGCAACCAATCCAAATGGAAAATCGGTTTCCACTTCGATAGATGTGCGAGTAATCGAAGCTGGAGCGCCTCCAATTCTATCCGAAATCCCAGCTATGAAACTCCTAGTTAATGATGGAAGTAAGGTTGCAGCGAATCTGAAAACTCTTCAGCTAGATTTAAAGAAATATGTTTCAGATTATAACCATAATCCTGAACAGATGAAATGGGAGTCTAGTGATCATCAATTGGTCAAGGTCAACATAAATCCACAGGGAATAGCGACAATTTCTGCTGATCAGGCAACAACAGAGATGATTAGGGTTTACACTATAGATCCTGACGGGAACCGGGATAGTACCAGATTCATTGTTACTGTGATTAAACCGACCCCTCCTACTATTAAGGCTTTTCCTGTTCTTCGACTTCGGTTAGGGGAAGCTATTCAGCCATTAAACCTTGATGATTTTGTTACAGATATTTTTACGCCCGATGAGCGAATCATNTGGAAGNCTGAAGGCTTCGATCCAAAGAATCTGCTTGTTGAGATTAACAAACAAAGGCAGGTAAAATTTTCGGGTAAATCAATNTGGCATGGTACAGAAACAGTCAAATTGACAGCAACCAACGAAGCGACATTATTTCAAACTGTGCTAATTAGCGTGGTTGGTACAGCCAAACCGAAAATTGCCTTCAAAACTAATGANCTCGAGGTCGGTGAAGGGTGGCGAGTCATAATTGATTTGGATGCAATTGTTAATGATCCAGACACTGAGAAAGATAAACTTAATTGGAAAACTGAACCAGTTAAAGNCCTATCGGCTCTTGTCAATCCAGTTAGTCGAACCTTGGTTATAGAAGCGCCAAAAGAATCAGCAGGCAGTTACAGTTTGGGCCTCTCCGTTACTGATCCAGATAATAATAAGGGTACGGTCACGCTGTTAGTGAAAGTAATTGATTACCCCAAGTCAAAGCCAGTAATCACTGAACTCAGCCAGATATCATTTCGAAGCGATCAGGTATACTCTCTTCCATTGAATAAAGTTATTACTGATAAGGATACGCAGCTTGACAAAATTGTTTGGGAAATATCTGGNAATAAAAAAGTTAAGGTAAGCATCAATCCAGGGAAACAAATATCTTTTTCAGCTCTTTCCAAGGATTTCGAAGGAACAGAACTAATTACTTTGACAGCGACAGACCCGGAAAAACAATCAGATAAGAAAAGTGTTCTNGTTGCTGTTGTCCTACCACCACAAACNCCTATAATTAAAGANTTTCCGGAAATNAACATTCACCAAAAAGAGATAGATGACAGTCTTAAACTGCCAGATTACGTTTTGGATCGTGATACACCACTCGAAAAACTTAAGTTCACAATTGTCAATCAGGTTCACACTTCTGTTNAGCTTGATTTGGAATCGAAGACTTTGGTTATAGCTTCTGCNGACAAAGAACTGGGTAAGGAGGAAGTAACATTGGTTGTGGAAGACCCTGAAAAGAATAGGGCAAGTCAATCAATTATCATTAATGTTTCCGAATCCCCGCCTATTGAACCTCCAAAATTGCTAGATTTCCCTGTATTGTCTATCAAATTGTCTGAGTTGCCAGATGCCAAACCATTTACTNTTAAACTCGATGATTTCGTGCAGGACAAAGATACAGATAANAAAAGNCTAAAATGGAGTATCGATAAAGGATCGGATAATATCAAAGGGGAAATCGAATTAAAAACTCGGGTTGCGATAATTAAAATTCTTAAAAAAGATTTTACTGGGGATGCAAGGTTATCAATTAAAGTCAGTGATCCAGAGGGAAAAGAGGCTAAAGGCGAGATTCAGGTAACTGTGATTGATGATAGTCCCAAGCCTCCAGAAATTGTTGATTTGCCAAGCCAAATCACCTTCAAATGTGGTATTCCAGAGGTGTNTCTAGATCTAAGTAAGTACGTGAAGGATCCGGATAGCCCAATGGATAGTCTAAAACTAACCTTAAGTTCGGAGTCAAAACAGATACTNATTGAAGATATAGATCTTTCATCACNAATTGTTAGAATTGCACCGGCGTCGGATTTCACAGGAGCCGAAGTTCTTACTTTTATTGTCAAGGATCCAGGTGGATTAACTGCTACCGCCCAGTTACCTGTTTTCATTGAAGCCACTAGTGTTGATAGCAATCCTCCTGTTTTGCCTGCTTCGNTGTCAATTGAAATTACACCAGACGAACTTCAAACTGTNAATTTNAATGAGATAGTCTTCGACGCTGATACNCCAAAGTTGCAAATCAANTGGACTTGGGAAGACAACGAGAAATTCGATTTCGAGATTAATGAGAAGACAAAAACAGGGCAACTCANACTCAAAAGCATGTACCGGGATTTTCGTGGNANTGAATCAATTCCTNTATTAGCGGAAGATCAGGAGTGTGGAAGCGCCTCAACGGTACTTAAAGTAACAGTTCTGGATCCTCCAGATACANTCCCTCCAAGTTTTACAATNTACTTACTACCTAATCCCATACAACCTGATTTTTTGACCGTAAACATACAAGCATCTGAGGAACTCAAAACAAGGCCAAANCTAAAGATCAANGACGAAAATATACCTGTTCAGCCTAATAAGGATGTCCCGCAAACATGGAATTGCATATATGTTGTATCGAAAGGTTTCGCAGGATTAATTGAATTTACTGTTACTGGTGAAGATACAGCAGGGTTAAGCACGACGGAATTAAAGTCCTTTGATCGTAACACGTTACCATCAGCACCAAAAGAACTACGGATAAGATCAACAAAACTGCTTCCAAACTATCCAAATCCGTTTAATCCGGAAACCTGGATTCCCTATCAACTGGCTGACTCTGCAAATGTGGCACTTAAAATATATACTGATTCTGGATTCTTAGTTCGGGAGTTCAATCTTGGGAACCAACATGCGGGACACTATACTGACCGCAACAAAGCTATCTACTGGGATGGTCGAAACAGTTCGGGGGAGACTGTTGCTGCTGGTCTCTATTTCTATCAACTAACAGCCGACGACTTCACCGAAATCCGGCCTGCTTTAATTGTCAAGTAACGATCCTGCCTAGATTGACATCCCCTTTTATTTTGGATAAAATAGCTAAGTCAAATTATACAGCACCCCTTCAATATTTCCACGATAAGGCAGTATATATCTCAACTCGATTGAGAAATAGCTAAATCCATAATAGTAGTGAGGTAGGAAGTTCCCAATCTTGCTGTTCCTATTTCTAATCTTTTGCTCCTTTGGTATTCGAGATTATCTAGAATTATGCTAGCTCTAAGAAGACTATTCTTAATTGCCTTTTTTCCCGTCTTAATCCCTTTTTGGGCTTATACACAACAGCCTTTGGAAACGGAAATTATTAGTGGTGTCAGTGGAACCATTTCACATAGGGATGTTGTTTTTATGTGGATAGGTGAATCTATAGATAAACCTATTCTTGGCTATTACTATACCTTGAGAAATGATGAGCCTACTTTTACAGATACAACTCAAGTTACTTTCTTCGATCTGCCTGATGGTGGTTATTCTTTTTCTGTTAGTGCCGTTGATATTGATGGCATAGTTGATCCAACACCAGCCTTTAGAAATTTCCAAGTTAGCCGTAACATTCAATTGGAATTTGAATTTAACGGTCAGAGCAATTTTGCGAATTACCTTCAAAATGGTAAAACTCTGCAAGGTACGAGCCTAAACCAGCATGATGATGATTGGTATAAATTTGATATTGCCAATACAAGNACTATTACTGTCGGCTTAAAGCGAGTAGGNGGCACTGGNNCAACTACAGCGAAGATTTATAAAACGGTTGTTTCTGATGCTAATAAGGTAGGAGAATTCCGNATTGATCAACAGAACAACCAACGTCATATGGTTACGATTGGCGTCGGTGAAGGCAGCTATTTGATTCAGGTTCAACCTANTATTTTTGATTTTGATTTTNCNGGTTATACGCTTTCTGTGTCGCCAAATAAACTTGGNAGNAGTGTAGCTTGGGACATTGAAAAAAATAATACATTTACGGATGCAACACCTTTGAAATTCCCTAAGGATCAACGACTTAAACTAATCGGCAGTCAAAATAACATAGGAGATCTCGATTGGTTTAAACTCCAGATTTTGCAACGACAGAAACTCAAGGTCATATTTGAACGTATCGGAGCATCTAGCCAAACAATGGCCTATTTATACCGATCGCCAGTAGGAAATGAGGTTAGTCGACAAATTGGCCTACTAGAAGTAACCAACCTTAATGGGCATTTTGCTCAGCTTGAAACCTACGTTATTCCAGGTAACTACTTTTTAAAAGTGGACAATGGAAGTGTTCGAGAAATCACGAACTATGTTGTTTTGTTTCAGTTGGAAGAAATAGACGTGGGGGTGTTGGCCGAGTTTGAACCGAATAATATTTCTCCTTTATTAAACCCAAACAGTGCGGATCGTATTAGTTTGGAAAAAACGATTGTCGGATCAAGTTGGAATGGAAATTCAGATATAGACTGGTTCCAGATAAATCTGCCAAATCTAGATCGTTTAGATCAGAGTATTCTCCATATCAATTTTGAGCGTCCATTGGGGATTGGTTCAACACGATTAGAAGTTTTAAGTCAANCCAATATAAAAGTTGGTGAACTGGAGATTTCCGACCAAAACAATCAAAGCGGTCAACTTTCAGTTCCAGTAAACAGCCGAACTCTAGCTCTTCGGTTATCTCCAACCAACGAATCAGCTACAGCAGACTATAAACTGCGAACAACATTGATCAAATCTGCACGTCATTTGGCAGAAAAGGCATTGGCTTTGGATGAAAAGTTGATAGTTGAAGTTAAGTTAAACCAGCATACACGTGCGGCAACTTTTGACCTAATTGGTGATTTTACTTCGCCGATCGCAGATCTTCGCACGAAAAACATCCCGTTGGTTGTTAAAGAGTCTTCTAGTCATGACATAATCCTAACAGGCAGTTATCAAATGCTACCGGGTGATGACGCNGNTTNGGTTGTTGTGGTAGTCAGAATNACGGANTTAGATAATCGAATTCTCAATATAAATNTACCCAATGAGATTAGAATTGATACAAACGTTCCTGAAATTGAGGTTTTAGAACATAATGGCCATGGAGTACTTATAGCTGGGGACCAATTGGAAGTTGTCCTTCGCGGTGATTCTGAAGATGTAGAAGCCTCAGTCGAAATTATCGATCCTGAAACTGGATTTGGATTCGTAAATTTGCCGATGAAACGAATAGATAACAGCTGGCAAGCTCTCTATCAAGTAAAGAGCAAAGACATGATTAAGAATGGGATTGTTATCGGCCAGTTAATTGATAGTGCTGGAAATCAGGTTTCATCACAAGCCGAGCGACGCGTGAATTTGATCGGAAAATCTCCCAAGATTATATCTGTAGATCACGATGCAGATCAACCATTGGGACTTGGTCAAATATTAACAGTCACAATGGTTGCAACATCTAAAGGAACTGCTGCTTTCTTGATTAATGATTTGATTTCCATGATCGACGATGGACAAGGGGTTTATGTGGGAAGGTATATCGTGCAGGAAGGAGATCAACTGAAAAGTACCAAGATTAGCATCAGTTTTATCGACCACAGAGGGCAAAAGGCTGACATAGAAATGTCTAAACCCTTAACCATCGACGGCAAGCCACCTAAGCCCGTTCGTGTCTTGGAAGCAGTAGATGTACCAAGCGATCAAGGATTCAAGATATGGCTTAAGTGGGAACCTTCTGTAGATCCGGATTTTTCGCACTACAATGTTTATTTATCAGATCGACCAATCCGGGAGGTTAGCAAACCTGTACTAAGTAATCTTAAGACAACGAGTACTAACTTGGATGTTCCATTAAATAACGTGCCATTTTTTATAGCCGTTACTGCTGTTGATAGTGTCGATAATATGTCTCGTATATCTGCCAAATCCGTTATGAATATAGTCAAGGCAATTGACAATCTGCCACCTAATCCTATTGTGACAGTATCAGCCATTGACACACCGGATGATGAGGGCAAGAGTGTTACTGTCTCTTGGACGCATCCAAGTTTTGATTCCGATTTTCATAAATATAGAATTTATGCCTCTGTAGTACCTCCAACCGATCCTTCTGTTATTTTGGAACTCCAATCTGAAATTTCCAACGTCGACTTAACTTCAATAGATGTGCCAACTGTAGTTGATAACAAAGATCAATTCTTCTTAGTCACTGCTATTGATAAATCTGGTAATGAATCAGACATAGTTGATGGTTCTGTCTCTGAAGCGACACATTCGATCGCCAATGTAATTTTAGATTCTGCTGGTTTTCTACGTTTTCAGACAACACCAATTGGCCTTATTCATTACAGTTCTCCCTCTTTTCGATGGAGTCCGTTTCGTTCTGAGACAGAGTACCGCTATCAATTGAATCAGGGTCCTTCTCAGACTGTAAGCACCACTAAACTCCTCCTCAGGGATCTGCCAGCTGGTAGCCACCAATTACGAGTTGAAACTCTGGATGGGAGGCAATCAGCGGTCAGACGATTTTCCGTTTCTGATTCACTTCTTAGTGAAAATGAACCTAATAATAGCTCTGACCAAGCCAATAATCTACCACTAAACTGGGAAATCCGAGCAGGAGCAACTGATATCGATTTTTATCAGATTCAGATAGATCGCAAGGGGGTGTTAGACATTTACCTTAGTCTAAATACTTCTCCATTAACAATTACTATCTATCAGAATCAAGAGCAGCCACCTATTGCCATAGGCCAGGTAACACCGAACAAATCAAGTCCAATCAGCATCGGTGTGTTGCCCAAATCCTATCTACTAATTGTAGAGAACAATAGTCAAACTGATAGTCTCTATAGTCTAAGCGCGCAATTTACAACTAGTGAAATATGGGAAACTGAACCCAACGATCAGGTTGCTTCTCCAATGTCAATCGACACTGTTATCAGAGGTTCCCAGACCAAGCCAGGTGATCGGGATCTTTATCAACTCCAGCTAACCCAAGCAGGTTTGCTTATTGTCAACTTAATCAGTGAAGTGGGGAAATCCAATATGGAGCTTATCCTCAAAAGTGAGACTGGGGTTGTCAGCCGAACTAACAAATCTGTTATGACTTCAGAGGTGAAAAGTGGAACGTACTTTTTGGATATCACTCCTAACAGCGAATACCGTTTGATCGCAACATATGTTGAGCAGGCCAATTTTTGGATTGATGATGGCACAAAAAACTCGTCTAAAAACATTCTTCGATCTGGTGATAGTTTGGTTATTGATGTCAATTGGCACGGCGAAACCAATTTTTCCATCGCAGGAGTAACATCAGAGATTTCATTTAACAAAAATNCTAGCATCAAGATTCCTAACAATCTAGATATTTCGAATGTACCAATTGAAGTGANATTGGTGAACAAAAATCAAAATGCTATTCACTTTGAACTNTTACCCACCCTNGAGATTCACACAACTACTCCAAATAGCATTCAAAACCTTGTAGCCTTTGATACACCAGATGACGCTGGTGGTAATATTACGCTGTCATGGGCACGTCCCGGCGACTTGGCTAATCTGGCAGGATACAAAATTTATCTTTTCGATGGAGATCCTGAGACAAGTCTGTCAACACCCGATCTTAAATCCGAGGTCGATGATCCTTCAACAACCAAAATTAGCGTTTCAACGAATGCTGATGGAATTGACTACTTTTTTGCTGTAGTTGCTGTGGATTTGTACGGCAACGAGTCCAAAATCATAGATTCATCGATTGATGATCCAGTACGTTCTGTCAATAACAAGATACCACCAAGCATTATTGCTGNTCGTCATAATGCAATTAGAACTTTGGTTGACGGTAACATTTTAAAAGTCGAATTGACCGGCGACAGATCTAANGCAGCAAGTTTTTCAGTTGCAGGTGTTGTTGAAGACATGAAGTTGTTTGACGATGGCAAGCATGGTGATAGANATGCCAATGACGGTCATTATGCAGGAAGTTACCAAGTACAACCCAATGATTTTGCCATCAATACACTNGTTGAGGTTACGTTGGNCGATAGTAAAGGAAATCAGGNAACTAAAACTATAGCATCTCCGATATCTNTTGATACCATACCTCCGTGGATGACAGAAGTNACTCACGATGCCAAAATGCCGTTACANGCTGNNGACACCATCAATATCAGGTTAGTTACNGAATCGAATACAATCGTAAAGTTTGAAATTGTTGACAAGGANAGAATAGCAATTGANGCCAGTCGGTTTAGTCATGTCCAAAGTGTCCAACTTGAAGATAGNAAGGNNCAAGATAAGGATAAAACCTCTAAAANCCCAATGGTGGTTCTCGTTTCATCATTAGTTATTCGAGAAGGGGANGATTTAGTAGATGGCCGTGTACGAGCGACGGCACAGAAACTTACAGGTAAATCGAGTACNTTGACATCAACNATGTTGTTAACCATAGATACAATTTCTCCGACNAAAGTTATCANTCTAGTCGCTGTTGATCAACCAAATGATCANGGTTATGCTGTTCNACTCACTTGGCAGGNAAATCAAAATCCTGATTTTGATCACTACCGAATCTATCAGAGCAATACTCCGATTTCTCCTTATTCCCTAGAGGCGACCAAATTTTTGACTACCAAAGCTGAATCNGAAACGATTAAAGTCGAACAAAATAATATCGATATTTACTTGGCTGTAACAGCNGTTGATNTGGCGGGTAATGTNCAGCAAGACTTGTCTATGGTCACAACACAAGCTATTGATAATATTCCGCCGTTACCAATACAGATNATCNTGGCAANGGATAGCCCAAACGATTTTGGTGGTCAAGTATCCTTANTATTGCNATCACCTAGCTTCGAACCCGATTTTGCTGGTTATCGTGTCTACATTTCAGTAAATAANATAACGACNACCAAGGGNTTAAAGTCTGTTCTGACAGTTCCNGATCGAAACTTGATTAACATAGATGTATCATCACCAAGTGATAAAAGATCTTATTTTTATGCNGTAACAGCCATCGATACTTCGGCCAATGAATCGCAGCTTAGCGCTTATTCTGTAACACCAGCTATCCAATCTGCAAACAATATTGGACGTGAAATAGAAAACCCTGTTCAGATTGTGAGTGGACCAATTGGCACTGTACGGCAAAAAACAGCTACCTTCCACCTTTTTAATATTGCTGAAGCGCCAATTGTCTTCAGTTTGGATAGCCAGCCATTGAGTGGTACTAGGTCAAATCAGCTGACTTTTCACGATTTAAGGGTTGGTAACCATACATTTTTAGCAAAATTAACTAATGATCCACGTGCCACAGTTCGCAACTTTACAATAGTCCCAACCTTCACCACAGAGATTGAGCCAAATAATTCTCCTTTTACTGCCACNCCCTTGACAAGTAACGGAATTATGCGCGGATCAACAAACGCTGAACTCGATGTCGATTGGTTTCATGTGGCGTTAAATAGAGAAATAATCAGCCAACTGGATCTGCATTTTGATCGGGTTCAAGGAATCGGCCGAACGAATGTAACTGTTTTGTCATCAGATCTGCAGGTTCTAAGTGAAATAGTAGCTGATCCTTCAACGCATCAAAGAAATCAGGTTAGTCTTGGAATTGGATTTGGGACCGAAAATCTACTTATAAAAGTGCAAGCATTAGGAGAGAATCCAAATGCTATCTATAATCTGTCTATATCAAAGATGCAGAGATTACCCATATCTATCTTAGAAATTGAACCCAACGACACCTTTGAAGTGATGCAATCCATCGACATAAGCAATCAGGGTTTCGAAATTGTGGGGCGTTCGGATCAACCTCAAGATGTTGATTGTTTTGAAATCAATGTTCCTCTTCAGAAACTATTGACCATTGATTTTCAGACTACTCTAAAGGCAACTATACAGATATTATCGGAAAAAGAAAGAATTGGTCAACTTGATAGCAAAAACAAGAGTTGGGAAACAATGTTAACAGCTGGCAGGTATAAACTGCGAGTAGTGGATGCCAGTGATACTTATCGTATTACCATTAGACCAAAAGAGAACTTATCGAACAAATGGGAGTTTGAACCCAACGGTGACATAAAATCTGCTTCTTTGATTAAACTCAATATGGTAGTCAATGGTTCGCTGTCATCAACTGATCGAGATTGGTTCAAGCTAGTTACTGATGAGCGTGGTATTCTTAGTGTTGGATTTTCTGGTGAATCAATACAAGAAGCAAAATTGACCCTACATTCTATGGTTGGAGGGTCAATCAAACCCAAAATTCTGTTATCTCCTAACACTACGACTTTTTCAATCGACGCATTTCCAGGCACTTATTACCTTCGAATAGAAGCCAACACTGCGTTTGGGAAATATCAGCTGACGCCCGTTTTGGTTACCAAGGTTTCTCATAGTGCGGTTGATCGGATTTTGGGAGCGAATGAGACTTTAACTGTCCAGTTTGATTGGATTCCTGATCAGCAAGCTAACCTTCGAATCGTAAAAGCGGAACAGGTTATCAATATTCGTCCGATGATTCATCAAACTGGAGGTCATTATGTGAGTCAGCTAAAAATGGCTGACAATCTCTCTGTCGTAAAAGGTAACCTCATTGTTGATCTTTCTATGCCAAATTACCCAGAGCTCATAAACAGCTTTCTGATTGAGGATTCCATTTACATTGATACTTTGCCGCCTAAAATCGAACGGATTTCCCATCAATCTGTCAGATCTAATGGCATAGTACTGCCACTAGGTCTTAATCAAAATTTGATTATTCGTATGGTTGGTGAAGTCGGATCAATAGCCAAGTTTCGTATTGAAGCTGAAGGCTTCTCCGTTACCGGAGAAATGTTNGATGATGGTAAACATAATGATGATAAAACAGACGATGGGATCTACGGTGGATTCTACACTGTTAGNCCAGGNGACAATGTTANCAGAGGGAAACTCATTGGTNTCCTCAAAGATNCCGCAGATAANACNAGNGAATTGGTGAGTAACATGCAGGTTGTTTTTGATACAGATCAACCAAAAATCCANAGTCTTGCTTATACCGTCAAACGNCCACAACAAGGATTTGTTGATACCACTACGCTTCTCGCTGGAGATATTCTGACAATTACNTTGACGGGAACTCCCAATGGTAAAGCCANTTTCGATTTGGGAGATGTGGANAAAGATCTACCGCTCTTTGATGATGGGACACATAANGACCTAATACCAAATGATGGTATCTACACAAGTTTTTATATTGTGCAGAAAGAAAAGCANACANAGAATTTTGCAGTAGTTATCAGACTAACGGATCTCGCTGGTAATAAAAATGAGCAGATCCTCTCTGAAACACTNAATATCGATACCGACCCACCAGACATGAAGTCAATCAAACATAATGCCAGTGGTAAAGCCTTAGTTCGGGGCGATAAACTTATCGTGCATGTGGAAGGCGAACTTGGAGGTACTGCNGNATTTGACATTAGTTCCTTTAAANCCGATCTGCCGCTCTTTGATGATGGTTCTGGTGAGGATAGCGAACCNAACGATGGTATCTACACCGGTCTGTACCANNTTATGGATGGAGACTTCGTTAGGAACGCCATGATATCTGCNAANCTNATGGATCAAAATGGAAACAGTCAAATGATTCGTGCTAGTTTACGNATAACAATCGATGCNGTTCTNCCAAAACCAATTAGCAACATCAAAGTGACCGACCGCCCCGGTGATCAAGGCAATGTTTTGTTGGTCACTTGGGATCCGATTGATCAGCCAGACGATTTTNCTAGATATCAAGTATACCGTGAAACGGCGCCGATTCGATCGACATTTGGTCTNATTCCTGTTCCAATTAATCTGTTATTGGCAAATCAAATCGAAGCAAAAGTGAACGTGCCGCGTAATAATTTTAACTACTACATAGCNACAACAGTGGTGGATTTAGCTGGAAACGAATCACTGTTAGAAGAGCATCAATCTATGTTTGGACCAGTACAGACAATTGATGACCTCCCTCCATCGTCAATTACTGGCGTAAGCGCAAAGGATAAACCAGGTGATGATGGAAAAACGCTGGTTATTCGCTGGGCCCATGTTCTAGTAGGAGATTTTGCACATGTTGACATCTATGTTGAGCCGAATCAAATAAAAACAATCAATGGCTTGAAACCAGCTTTGAGCATTACTGATCCAGATTTAATCGAAACCGAACTAACAATTGAATTAGATAACACCGATTATTTTATAGCTGTAATTGCCGTGGATGAAAACCAGAACAATTCTATGTTGAGCACTAGCTCCGTCGCTGGGCCAGTACAAGCTAAAGACGAAATTCCGCCTCCACCTATTGTGGGTGTAGCTGCTATCGATACCCTTTCTGATAGCGGAAAAAATCTTACTGTTACTTGGACTCTGCAGGAAGGAATTGATGCCTATCACATTTATCTTTCCTTCGCTCCCATTGATATTGAAGACATACAAGAATTAAGACCAATTATTGTTAAAGACGACAAGGAAAGGCAAAAACAGCTCGATACTCCGGCGGATGGAGTTGACCTATTCGTGGCAGTGACAGCAGTTGATGTTGCTGGTAATAGGTCTGGACTTGGAGACACCAGTACTTTTGGGCCTGTACAATCGGTGTCTAATCTCCTCTTACCCGATACTCCAACGACCATTATTGCTGGATTTGACCCGAAAACACAAATTACTGTACCTGCTAGTTCCATCACTAGCAGAACAACGGTCATTGATATTGTTCAGCCAACTGAAGCCAACATCATTTCTCAGATCGAGGAAGCCAACTACTTTTTGGGACAAGCCCATATTGATGAAACCACGGATGTAGCACTCCAAAATACAACCCGACAATTTATTATCAATGGTGAAAAGGAGTCGTTGTTCCAAGTAACAATGTCGTATGATGGAGTAGAAGTCTCTCAGGAAGTTGAGAGTGAACTGCGCATTTTCAGCCTGAATCCTTACGGCCGAATTACATTGTGGGAGCTTGTATCAGGATCTCAATTCACTGATTTTAAAAATAATTCCTCAT